>CALKJX010000226.1 GCA_937995555.1 uncultured Elioraea sp. | reverse complement strand
CCACGACGACGGCACGGCACTGCTGGACGCCGGCTGCGCCGGACCGGACGATGCCCGTCCGACGCTCGCGCGCGCCGCGGCCGCGTTCGCCCATGCCGCCGATCCGGTGCTGGCGCTCGCCGGACTCGGCGCGACGCCCGGCCCCCCCGCCGCCGAGGTCTGGACCGATGCGGAGGGCGGCACCGCCGGCATCACCACCGGTTCGGCGATCGCGCTGCTGCGCCTGCCGGGCGGTCGCTTTCCGGTCGGGCAGGCCGACATCCTGCATCTTTCGCTCATGCATCGCGGCGCGGAGATCCTGCGCGATGCCGGCACCTGGCTCTACAACCCGCCCGCGGGCGAGTCCGACCTCGCGGGCACCGCGCATCACTCGACCGCGCAATGGGGCGATAAGGACCGGCCGCCGCGGCTCGGCCGGTTCCTGTTCACAGCCCCGCCGCGGCTGCGTGCGCTGGAGACCGGCCCCGGCACGCTGCGCGCCGCCTGCGACCGGCACGACCGGACAGTGGCGGTCGCCGGCGACTCCTGGACCATCACCGACCGCCTTGCGCCGGGCGCGACGCTGCGCTGGCGCCTGCCCGCCGGCACCTGGCTGCGTCGGCCCGACGGCGTGCAGGGTGCGGCCGCCGCGATCGCCATCACCGCCGACGGGCCGATCGATCTCCGGCTCGGCCAGGGCTGGGACAGCCCGCACTACGGGATGCGCGAGCGCATCCCCGTCCTGACGCTGCACCTCGGCACGGCCACGCAGATCGTTACGACACAAGTCCAACTTGCTTGATGCACTTTTAACGGTCGCCTCACGCGCGGATTTCGTTCACGGATTGTAAAGCTTTGGGGATCGGCGACGATCCCTGCACCCCCGTCGCGTGCTGCGAGCCGCGTCCATGACCAGTGACGCTTTGTTGACCGGGCTGTGGCGCCATCGCGTGGGCGTCGTGTCCGGCGCGCTCGCGTTCTGGCTCGCCGCCGTCGGGGTGATCCTGCTGGTCCCGCGTGCGCATGTGGCGCAGGCCGTGGTCGCGCCGGCCGAGACCACCGGCATCGCCGCCTCCACCCTGCTCTCGCCGCTGCCGCAGCTCGGGACGGGGCTGATCGAGCAGCGTCCGAGCGGCAACTTCGCGGTCTATCTCGGCGCGCTGCGCGGGCGCGAGGCCGCCACCGTGCTGCGCCGCGACACCGGCCTCGCCGAACGTCTCGTCGCGGAGCGGGCGGAGGGCATGATCGCCCGTGCGCTCGGCATGCTCGGCCTCGGCACCGCCGAGGTGTTGGACGACGACCTGATGACCTGGCTCCGCCGCAACACGAGCGCGACCCAGAGCCCGGCCAGCGTGCTCTGGACCATCGAGGCGCGCCACCCCGATCCCGCGCTCGCGCTCGCGGTGCTGACCGCGCTGCATGCGGCCGCCGAGGCGCGGGTGCGCGAGGAGATGCAGGCGATGGTGGCGCGCCGCCTCGCCTTCCTGACCGAGCGCGCCGCGCGCGAGCCCGATCTCGGCGTGCGCCAGGCGCTCTACGGGCTCATCGCCGAGGCGCATCGGCACGCGGCCGTGCTCGCCGCCGACACGGCGGTGGCGGCGCGGATCGTCAGCGCGCCCGCCGTCGAGGATCGCCCCAGCGTGCCGAACCGGCTGCTGCTGGCCGCGCTCGCGGTGCCGGCGGCCGTGTTCACCTCGCTCGGGCTCTGGGCGGTCGCCCTGATCGCGCGGCGGCGCGAGCGGATCGCACGCGAGCCGGTCCCGCCGCTGCGCGCCCTTGCCGGAGGCCGCACGGGTGCGGACTGAGGCGCCGGCCGAGCTGCTCGGCCTCGCCGCCGCCGGGCTCCAGTTCGCGGCCGCGCTGAAGGGCCTGCCCGGCCTCGCGCAGCTGCCGTTCGACTTGACGCCGCCGCTGCTCGCCGCGGTGGGCGGGCTCGCCGCCGTGCGCCTCGCGCTGCATCCGCACCGCATCGGGCCGGAGGCGGCGGCCATGATCGGGGTGCAGGCGCTGCTCGCCCTCTGGCTCGTCACCGCCGGTGCCTGGAGCGGCAGCACCGAGGCCCTGCCGCGCAAGCTCGCCGAGATCGGCCTGCTCGCACCGGCGATGACGCTGGCGGGGCTGGCGGTGGCGGCGCACCCGGCGGCCTTCGCCGCCTTCGCCGCCGGCTGCGCGGGCATCGGGGGCGCGGTCGCGCTCGCCGTGCCGCTCGCGGTCGCGGCCGGCATCGCGGTGCTGGGCGGCGCGCCCGATGCCGAGACGATCCGCGTGCAGTACCAGGTGGCGACCCTGGCGCTCGCCGCCGCGGCCACGGTTCTGGCCGTCGGGGCCGTGACGGCCCGGCGGTTCGGGCGCTGGCTTCGCATCGCCGGCGTCGCCGGGCTTGGGCTCGCCGCGCTCGCGACCGGCGGACGCGCCGGGCTTGCCGGGCTCGTCGCCGCGGTGATGCTGGCGCCGTCCGCCGTGCTGGCCGCGCGCGGACGACGCGTCGCGGCGCTGGCGCTGGCGTGCGCAACCGGGGCGGCGCTCGCGGCCGGGATCGCGCTCGTCCTCGCGCTCACCGACCCGGCCGGCGTGCCGCGCACCCTCGCGCGCCTGCTCGACGGTGCGCTCGGGGCCGGCGCGGTCCGCCCGACGCTGTGGTCCGCTTCGTGGGATCTCGCCACGCCGCTCGGGCTCGGCACGGCGGGTTTCGCCCCGGCCGCAGGGCTCGGCGATGCGCGCGGCTGGCACCCGCACAATCTCGGGCTCGAAGCCCTGGTGGAGGGCGGCGTGCCGGCGGCAGCACTGCTGACCGCGATCGTCCTCCTGTGCATCGCCACACTGATCCGCCGCGCGCGCGACGTGCCACCGGCGCAGTTCGGCGCGACGGTCGGCTTCGCCTGCGTGGCGCTCGCCCAGGCCGCGACCTCGACCGATCTCGGCAACCGCATGGCCTGGCTCTGGGTCGGGCTGGTCGCCGGGCTCGCGGTGCGCGCCGAGCCCAGGCGCGCGGCGATGCCGGCATGACCGGCCTTTACGCCCGCCTCGGCAAGCGCGCGCTGGACCTCGCCGGCGCCGCGCTGCTGATGGTGCTGCTCGCGCCGCTGCTCGCAGCCCTGGCACTCGCCGGCCGCATCGCGCTCGGCCCCGGCGTGCTGTTCCGCCAGCCCAGGCTCGGGCTCGCGGCCCGGCCCTTCACGCTGATCAAGTTCCGCACCATGCGCGACGGGCCCGCCCCGGATGCTGCGCGGCTGACGCGCTACGGCGCCTGGCTCCGGCGGACCTCGCTCGACGAACTGCCGAGCCTGATCAACGTGCTGCGCGGCGAGATGAGCCTGGTCGGACCGCGCCCGCTGCTGGTCGCGGACGGGCCGGCGCTGCTGCGGCTCTGCCCGGCGCGCTTCGGCGTGCGCCCCGGCCTCACCGGGCCGGTGCAGGTGGGCGGGCGCAACGCGCTCCCCTGGGCCGAGCGGCTGGCGCTGGATGCGGACTACGCGCGCGCGGTGACGTTCCGGCGCGATCTCGCCCTGCTCCTCGCCACACCGGCGGCGCTGCTCAGCGCCGAGGGCATCGCCGCGCCCGGCCACGCCGCCGGTTCACCGTTCGCCGGCGAGAGCCCGCCATGACCCCGCGCAACGCCACCCTCGCCCCCGATGCCGAGCCCGTCCGGCATCCGCCGATCCTGCTCTCGCCGCCGGAACTGACCGGTCCGGAGTTCCGCGCCGTGCTGGAGGCACTCGCGTCGAACTGGGTCGCCCCGGTAGGGCCGATGATCGCGCGCTTCGAGGCCGCGCTCGCCGCCGCAACCGGGTTCCGCCACGCGGTCGCGACCAGCTCCTGCACGGCGGCACTGCATCTCGCCTGCCGGCTGTTCGGCGTCGGGCGCGGCGACGCGGTCTGGGCGCCGACGCTCACCTTCATCGCCTCGGTCTCCCCCGCGCTCCAGCAGGGCGCGACCCCGGTGTTCCTCGACGTCGATCCCGCCACCTGGACGCTCGATGCCGGCCTGCTCGAGGAGGCTCTGGCCGAGGCCGGGCGCCAGGGCCGGCTGCCGAAGCTGGTGATCCCGACCGATCTCTACGGCCATCCGGCCGACCTCGCCGCGATCCGCGCGGCCTGCGACCGCTGGGGCGTGCCGGTGCTGGCGGACGCGGCGGCCTCGCTCGGCGCGGCGGCGCATGGCGTCCATGCCGGCGCGGGCGCGGCCGCCGCCTGTGTCAGCGTCAACGGCAACAAGATCGTCACCACCGGCGGCGGCGGCGCCCTGCTGACCGACGACCCCGCGCTCGCCGCCACCGCGCGCCACCTCGCCACCCAGGCGCGCGAGGACGCGCCGAACTACGAGCACCGCACCTGGGGCTACAACTACGCGCTCTCGAACGTGCTGGCGGGGATCGGGCTCGCGCAGCTTCCCGATCTCGCCCGCCGCGTCGCCCGCCGGCGCGCGGTCTTCGCCCGCTACCGCGAAACCCTCGGCGCGCTGCCCGGCATCGGGTTCCAGGACGAGGCCGGCTGGGCGCGCAGCAACCGGTGGCTCAGCGCCATCACGATCGATCCGGGGCAGTTCGGCGCGACCGCCGAGGCCATCCGACTGGCCCTCGCCGCCGAAGGGATCGAGGCACGGCCGGTCTGGAAGCCCATGCACCTCCAGCCCGTCTTCGCCGGCGCCCGCGTGATCGGCGGACGCATCGCCGAGGGGCTGTTCGCGCGCGGCCTCTGCCTGCCCTCGGGCTCTGGCCTGACGCCCGCGGCGCAGGACCGCGTGATCAGCGTGATCGCCGCGCTGCATCGGAGGGTGGCGTGAGAGTCCTGTACCTGCACCAGCACTATTCCACGCCCGAGGGCGCGCTGCCCGGCCGGAGCCACGCCTTCGCCGCCGCGCTGGCGGCGCGCGGCCACGACGTCACGCTGCTCTGCGGCCGCCACGAAGGGGCCGAGATCGGCAGCGATGCCGCGTTCCGCCGTGGCGTCCGCCGCGCCGAGGTGGCCGGCTACCGGGTGGTCCAGCGCGACATCCCCTACGCCAATGCGCTGGCGGCGCGGGCGCGCGGCCGTGCCTTCATGCGCTATGCCTCCTGGGCGACGCGGCGGGCCCTGTTCGGCCGCTTTGATCTCGTCATCGCCTCCTCGACCCCGCTGACCGTCGCGCTGCCGATGATCGCGGCCAAGCGGCTGCGCGGGGTGCGGACGCTCTTCGAGGTGCGCGACCGCTGGCCGGAACTGCCCGCGGCGATGGGGCTGCTGACCCGCCGCACCGAGGCGGCGATGGCGCGGCTCGAACGCGCGGCGCTGGCCGCCGCCGACGCGGTGGTGGCGCTCGCCCCCGGCACGGCCGAGGCGCTGGGCGCGGCCTGCGGCGACCCCTCCCGCGTCGCCTTCATCCCGAACGGCTGCGATCGCACGCTGTTCGCCGATGCCGTCGCCGAACGCCCGGTCGCCGCACCCGAGGGCGGCATCCTCGCGGTCTATGCCGGCGCGCATGGCCCCGCCAACGGGCTTTCGCAGCTGCTCGACATCGCCTGGGTGCTGAAGGCGTGGAAGGAGACACGGGTGCGCCTCGTGCTGATCGGCGCGGGCGCGGAGAAGCCCGCCCTGGTCGCGCGCGCGCACACCGATGGCCTCGACAACGTCACCTTCCTCGACCCGATGCCGCGCACCCGCCTCGCCGCCGTGCTGAAGGGCGCGGATGTGGCGCTGCACTGCCTCGCCCCGGTGCCGCAGTTCGCCGAGGGCACGAGCCCGAACAAGGTGTTCGAGGCACTCGCCGCCGGGCTGCCGGTGCTGACCAACTGCCCGGGCTGGCTCGGCCGCGAGCTCGCCCGGGCGCGCGCGGGCATGGCCTTTTCCCCGGGCCACCCGGCCCCCTTCGCCGAGGCGCTCTCCGTGCTCGCCGCCGCGCCGGAGCGGCGGGCGGCGATGGCGGGGGCTGCGGGGCGGCTGGCACTCCGCTTCGACCGCACCCTGCTCGCCGCGCGGTTCTGCGCCGTCGCCGAAGCCGCCGCGCACCGCGCCAAGCTGCCCGAGGGTGCGCCGCTGCCGGCATGACCATCCTGTTCCTGTCCTCGACCCATCACGCCGACGACCGCCGTGTCGTCGCGCTTCAGGCAGCGAGTCTCGCCGCAGCCGGGTTCGCCGTTCTGCATCTCTGCCGGGACGGGCGCGAACCGCCGCCGGACGTGCCGACCCGCATCCTGCGGCGCCGGCCCGGCCTGCCCGGCCGTGTCGCGATGCTGCCGCGTCTGCTCGCGGGTGCGCTGCGTGCCCGCGCGGCGACGATCCAGGCGAGCGAGCCCGACGCCTGGGCCATCGCGCTGGTCGCCAAGGCGCTGACCGGCTGCCGCGTGGTGTTCGACGTGCACGAGGACTATGCCGATCCGCACCGGCTGACGCGCCTGCCGGCGTGGCTGCGCCGCCCCGTCGCCGGCGCGATCAGGGGCGCGTTCCGGCTGATGAGCCGCTGGACCGACGCCGCCGTGCTCGCGACCCCGGTGCTGGCCGAACGCTTCCCGGCGGGGACGGAACGGTTGCCGCGCGTGCTGGTGCGCAACCTCGTGCCGCGTGCCGAGGCCGAGGTCATGCCGCGCGCCGCACCGGCGGCCGCGGGCCCGCTCCGCTTGGTCGCCCTCGGCGCGATGGGCAGGGCGCGCGGCTGGCCGGTCGCGCTCGCCGCCCTCGCGCGTGCCGCCGACCCGACGATCCGGCTCGAGGTGATCGGCCCCTTCACGGACGGCTCGGACGGCGACTTCCGCGCCACCGCCGACCGGCTCGGCCTCGGCGCGCGGGTCGCGGCGACCGGCCTCCTGCCGCGCCCGGAGGCGCTGGCGCGGGCGGCCGAGGCGCACGCGGCGCTGGTGCTGTTCGCACCCGGGGCCGCCAATCACGAGGCGGCGCTGCCGCACAAGCTGTTCGAGGCCATGGCGCTGGGCCTGCCGGTGGTGGTGGCCGAGACGTGCCGCCCGGCCACCGCGCTGGTGCGCCGCACCGGCTGCGGCCTGGTCGTCGACTCGGCCGATCCGGCCGACGTCGCCTCGGCCTTCGAGATGCTGGCCGCTGACCCGGCGCTCCGCGCGCGCATGGGGGCGGCCGGACGGCAGGCACTCGCCGCCGACTGCGCCTGGGAGGCGGACGCCGCCCGGCTCGCCGCCCTGCACCGGCGACTGGCACGCGCAGGAGAGGAGGCGCCGCCGAACGCGGCGCGACGGCTATCAGACACGCGACACCCTCGGCCACGATGACGCATCCCGACACCCACGCGACGGCACCGGTGGTGGTCGTCGGCGCCGGCGGCCACGGACGGGTGGTGGCCGACATCTTCCTCGCCGCCGGCCGCCCGGTCGCCGGGTTCCTTGACGACCGCGTGGTCGGCCCGGTCTCGGGCCTGCCGGTGCTCGGGCCCTTCGCGCGCGCGCTCGACCCGGCCTTCGGGCGCGGCCGTGCCCTCATCGTGGCGCTCGGCGACACCACGCGGCGGGTCGATCTCTCGCAGGCGGTGCTGCGCGCGGGCGGAGAGCTCGCGACCGCGATCCATCCCTTCGCGGTCCTGGCGGGCGGGACGCAGATCGGCGCCGGCTCGACGGTCGCGGCGGCGGCGGTGATCGGCACGGGAGCCACGGTCGGGCGGTTCTGCATCGTCAACACCGCCGCGGTGGTGGACCATGACTGCGCGCTCGGCGACGGCGTGTTCCTCGGCCCCGGGGTGCGGCTCTGCGGCGGCGTGATCGTCGGCGCCGGCGCCTTCATCGGCGCGGGCGCGATCGTGCTGCCCGGCGTGCGCATCGCCGCGGGCGCGCGGGTGCGCGCCGGGGCGGTGGTGGACGTGGATTTCGGCATCGGCTGAGCAGGCCGCACCGGGAAGCAGTTCACCGGCGCGGGGCCGGGGGTGTATGTCGGCCGCATGAGGCTTCTTGAGCGGCTCCGCGGGCGGCTGACCCGCAGCCAGTCGGTGCTGGCGGCGGACGCCGCGGCGGCGGCGCTGTCCTGGCCGGCGGTGCTGCTGTTCGCCGACCCCGCCGCGCTCGCGGCCCGGCCGGTGGCGGGAACCGTGGCCGAGGCGGCCGCGTTCGCGCTGCTCGCCGCGCTCGCCCTGCTCGCAGCGCGCGTGCCGCGCATCGCCTGGCGCTATGCCGGGCTCGCCGATCTCGGTCGCACGGTGGGGGCGGCCGGCGCGGCGGCGGTGGCTTTCGGGCTCGCGCTCGCCGCGTTCGGGCGGATCGGCGCCTTCACCCCGTTCCTGCCGGCGCTGCACGCACTGACGCTCGCCGCACTGCTCCTCGGCGCGCGCGCCGCCTATCGCGCGGCGCAGGAGCGCGCGCCGGCGCCCGGCGCGGCCACACCCGTGCTGCTCGCGGGGGCGGGAGACGGGGCGGACCTGTTCCTGCGCGCGCTCGCACGCGAGAGCCGACCGCGCTATCGCGTGGTCGGGCTGCTCACCGCGGATCCCTCGACATCGGGGCGGCAGATGCACGGCGTGCGCGTCGAAGGCTCGGTCGATGACGTGCCGCACGCCCTGCGCAAGCTCGCGCGCAAGGGCCATCCGCCGGCGCTGATCGTCGTCACCGCGCGCGAGATCGCCGGTGCGCGGCTGGAACGGCTGCTCGACGCGGCCGAGGAGGCCGGTGTGGCGGTCGCCACCATGCCGCGGCTGACCGAACTGCGCCCCGCCGCGCGCGAGGGCGAGGCGCCGACGCTGACGCTGCAGCCGGTGGCGATCGAGGATCTGCTCGACCGGCCGCAGCGCCCGCTCGACCGCGAGGCGATGGCACGGCTGGTGCACGGGCGGCGCGTGCTGGTCACCGGTGCGGGCGGCACGATCGGCTCGGAGCTCGCACGCCAGATCGCGGGGCTCGGCCCGGCCGAGCTCGTGCTCGCCGACAACAGCGAATACGCCCTCTACGAGATCGACCTCGAACTCTCCGAGGCCGCGCCCGACGTGCCGCGGGTGTCGCTCATCGCCGACATCCGCGACCGCGACCGCATGTTCGCCCTGTTCTCGCGCCACCGGCCCGAACTCGTGTTCCACGCCGCCGCGCTCAAACACGTGCCGATCGTCGAGGCGAACCCGGCCGAGGGCGTGCTGACCAACGCCGTCGGCACGCGCCACGTCGCCGATGCCGCGCGCGCGCATGGCACGCTGGCGATGGTGCTGATCAGCACCGACAAGGCCGTCAACCCGACCTCGGTGATGGGCGCGACCAAACGGCTCGCCGAGATGTACTGCCAGGCGCTCGACCTGCGCGCGCGGGCGGATGGTGCCGGCACGCGCTTCGTGACGGTGCGGTTCGGCAACGTGCTCGGCTCGACCGGCTCGGTGGTGCCGCTGTTCCGTCGCCAGCTCGAGCGCGGCGGCCCGCTCACCGTCACGCATCCCGACATGCGCCGCTACTTCATGACCGTGCGCGAGGCGGTCGGGCTGGTGCTCGCCGCGACCGTGCTGCGCGTGAAGGACGAGGGCCTGCCGGAGGCGGCGCGCCAGGGCGGGATCTTCGTGCTCGACATGGGCGAGCCGGTGAAGCTCGTCGATCTCGCGCGCCGGATGATCCGCCTCGCCGGACTGCGCCCGGAGGTCGATGTGGCGATCCGCTACACCGGCCTCAGGCCCGGCGAGAAGCTCTACGAGGAGCTCTTCCACGGCCGCGAGACGCTGGTCGAGGCGGGCGCGCCGGGGCTGCTGATGGCGGCCCCCCGCACGGCCGATCTCGCGCTGGTGGCGCGCGCGATGGACGAGGCGGGCGCGGCCGCACGGGCCGGGCGCGAGGGCGCGGCCCTCTCGGTACTCGCGGCCCTCGTGCCCGAATTCACCCGGCCCGGACAGGTGCCGGGCGAGAGCGCGGCCGCGCCGACGATGTGATCGCCGGCAGCACGGGAATTGCTGCATCGGCTCTCCGGTTTCTGTTACCGTTTTCCGGTCGGGAGCGGATGGGAGTCGGGAACATGCGTCCCTCGCGCCGCAAGGTCGTCGCCGGTCTGTCGGCGAGTGCCGCCGCCGCCGTGTGGCCCGCTGCCGCACGGGCCGAGAAGAAGCCGGTCGATGTTCTGCTGGTGCTCGCGGTCGATGTCAGCCGGTCGATCGACGAGGAGGAGGCGCGGCTGCAGCGCCAGGGCTACCGCAATGCGGTGGGCGATCCACGGGTGATCCGGGCGATCCAGTCCGGCACGCTGGGCGCGATCGGCATTGCCTACACGGAGTGGGCCTCGGCCGATTATCAGCGCCTCGTCATCCCCTGGACCTATATCGACGGGCCGGAAGCCGCGCGTGCCTGGGTGACGGCGCTGGAACAGGCGCCGCGCGTGAGCATGAACTGGACCTCGATCTCGGGCGCGATCGAGCACGCGATGCGCGTGCTGGACGATGCGCCGTTCGAGGGCACGCGCAAGGTGATCGACATCTCCGGCGACGGGGTCAACAACTCCGGCGCGCCGGTGACGCTGCTGCGCGACCTCGCCGTGGAGGCGGGGATCACCATCAACGGCCTGCCGATCCTGAACGACCGCAGCCCGTTCGGCCGTCCGCCGACCATGCCGCTCGACCAGTACTTCCAGGAATTCGTGGTCGGCGGTCCGGGGGCGTTCGTGATCCCGGCCGACGATTTCGATGCGTTCCAGACCGCGGTGCTGCGCAAGCTGATCCGCGAGATCAGCGCCACGCCGGATCGGCGCGCCCTCGGTTGAGCAAGTGATCGTTTCGATTCTGCTGCACGGCGCGGCAGCGCTCGTCCTCGTCACGCTGCTCGCCTGGGCCGTGGCGGTTTGGCTCTCGGTGTGGCTCGCCGTCGTGCTCTGGCTCGTCGGCGCGGCTGTCGTCGTGCTGATGGTCGTGTTCGCGCGCGGCGCGCTGGGGCCGCGCGGCGGCGGGTAGGCTGGTCAGTCCTCGATCCGGCTTCGTTCCAGACGCGCCCGCGCCTGTTCCTGCCGCGCCCGCTCGGCCGTGTCGCACGCGCGTTCGGCCTTGCCGCGCCCGTGCAGGGTGCGGTTGCGCGCTGCCGCATCCTCCGCCTCACGGCGCGCCTTGGCCTTGCGCGCGCGGCGCAGGTTGATGATCTCGCCGGTCATGACGCCACGCAACCATGCGCGCGACGCACGCGCAAGCTACCGCCCACCGCGGCGGCGGGACCCGCAGTCGCCGCCGCGCGCGGCACAGGTATCGATGCCAGGTGTCGGCGTTGGCGACGCAGCGCCAGGTGAGATTGCCGCTGGTTTCGTACCAGGCGAGGCCAGTGCGTCGATCGGCTGGCCGCGCGCTGGCCCAGACCAGTTCCCGTGCGAGCCGCTTCAGCACCCCGGTGTCTCAGGCGTGGTCGAGCGTCTGACAGCAGAGCCGCCCGCCAGGGTACCGGGCTTCAGCACGAGCACGATGCCGATATCGCGCCAGTGCCGGCCCTGCTTGACGGCCTCGCCCAGCACCCCGGCGACGGCCGTCCGCAGGCGATGTGCGTCACGGTGATCCGCAGCGCCGGCCGTGCTGCGATCGCCGGCGCCTGCCCGGCGAGCGACAGGCCCATCGGGATGGCGCCGAACGCGAAGGTCACCGCCGTCCAGCGCCGCCTGAGCCACAGCAGCGCGACGCCGAGGCCGATCAGCAGCGCGCCGGCAAGGAGCACCGGCAAGGAACAGGAGCCCGGTGAACGGACCCGGATCCGGCGACCGGGCGAGCGGTACGATCATGAGTGCCCGAAATCGACGAAGTCGCGTATCGTTCCGGCACACCAGCACGACCCGGCGGGTCGCGGCAATCGGACTGAAGCCGGGACCCGCTCGCCACTCTGCACGCCACAGGCCGGGAGAGCATGCCATGACCGATCCGCGTTCCGTGTCCCGCGCGATGCTGAGCCGCCGCGCCGCCCTGCGGCTCGCCGCCGCCTCGCTGCTGTTCGGTGGGGCCGCCTGCGCGCCGCTCACCGGACGGCCGCAGCGCGTCGTCGTGATCGGCGCGGGGATCGCCGGGCTCGGCTCGGCGCGCGCGCTCGCCGATGCCGGCCACACGGTCACCGTGCTGGAAGCGCGCACGCGGCTCGGCGGGCGGCTGCACACGGCCGAGATCGCCGGCGTGCCGATCGATCTCGGCGGCGCCTGGATCCACGGCCCCGACGGCAACCCGATGACCGAGCTCGCGGACGCCGCCGGCATCCGTCGCATCCCGACCTACGACGCCAAGTCGGCGATCTATGATGTCGACGGCCGGCGCCTCACCGCCGAGGAGGCGGCCGCGACCTATGCGCGGGTCGAGGGCCTGCTGAGCGACGATCCCGGCCTTCCCGCCGACGCGCCGGACGTCCCGGTCGCCCAGGCCGTTGCCGCACTCCGCAATGTCGACGGGCTGCCCCCGCGTGAACGGCGGGAGGCACGGCTCGCCGCCGATCTGGTTGCCTCCTGGTCGGGCGGCGACGCCGATCAGGTCTCGGCGAAATGGTGGTTCGGCGAGGAGGAGGTGCCGGAGGAGAACCACCTGCTCGATCTCGGCTATGGCGCGATCATCCACCATGTCGCGCGCGGGCTCGATGTGCGCTTCGGCGAGGTGGTCACCGCGGTCGCGCTGACCGCGGACGGTGTGCGCGTCACCACGCGGCGCGGCACGCACGAGGCCGATCGCGTCGTCGTCACGCTGCCGCTCGGCGTGCTGAAGCGCGGCGATGTGACCTTCGATCCGGTGCTGCCGGCGGCCAAGCGCGAGGCGATCGAGACGATCGGCAACGGCCTCCTGAACAAGATCATCCTCGGCTTCGATCGCGTGTTCTGGCCCGACGACGTCGATTTCGTGCGCGTGCTGTCCGACACGCCCGGCAGCTTCACCCCCGAGGTGGTGAGCCTGGCCGCGCATCACCGCGCGCCGATCCTGGTCGCGCTGGTGGCGGGACGGACCGCGCGCGAAATGGAAGCGATGCGCGAGGACGCGATCGCGGCACGGCTGATGGCGCCGCTGCGGCGCGCCTTCGGCCGCGCGATGCCGGCACCGACCACGTTCCGTGTGACGCGCTGGGGCCGCGACATCTACGCGCGCGGCGCCTACAGCTTCATCCCCGTGGGCGCGACCGAGGCGGCCTTCGCAGCACTCGCCGCCCCGGTCGAGGACCGGCTGTTCTTCGCCGGCGAGGCGGCCTCGACCGAGTATCCCTCCTACGCGCATGGCGCGCTGCTGGCGGGCCGGCGGGCCGCGCGCGAGGTGGCGGCGTCGGCCTCGGTCTTCGCCTGACGCGCTACCGGGCGGCAAGGCGCGGCCAGTTCGTTTCGGCGCGCCTGATGCTGCCGGCGATGTCGCGGTCCCAGCGGCGCTGGATCGTCCGGTTGTAGTTCAGGTAGAGCCGGCCCTGGACGATCCACCACGCCGCCGGATCGATCGGCGCCGTGTAGCCTTCAGCCACGGCCCAGGCGCAGAACCCGCTCCGGGCCGGCGCGCAGCGCGCGGGGTCGGCCGCGAAGGCGCCGCGGTTGGCCGCGGTCGCGCAGCGCCAAGTGCCCCCCTGCCATGCGTGGGTGAACGCGGCGCGGCCGGCCATCCGCCGCCCATCGGCGGAACATGCCACCGGCTCGGTGCCGCGGATCGCGACACCGTCCTCGACGAACCAACGCCCGCTCGTCGCGGCCTTTGCCCGCGCGTTCGCGACCGTGACCGAGGCGCACAAGCCCGCGCACAGGGCATGACGGGTCGGGTGGGTGCGCATGAGGCCCTCCCAAGGGCGGTGCTGCTGCCCAGGCTTGGTCCGCGCGCCCGTCCGGGTTTCCCCGCCGCGGCGATCGCATTAGCGTGCTCCGGCAAACCGGGAGAGACCGCATGAGCCAGACCATCACGCTCACCGCCGCCGACGGCCACAGCCTCTCCGCCTACAGCGCCGGGCCGGCCAAGGCAGCGCGGGGCCTCGTCGTGGTGCAGGAGATCTTCGGCGTGAATGCGCACATGCGCTCGGTCTGCGACCGGCTGGCGAGCCGCGGCTACGCCGTCATCTGCCCGGCGCTGTTCGACCGCACCGAACGCGGGGTGGAACTCGGCTACACGGCCGAGGACGTCGCGCGGGGCCGGGAACTCCGCGCCCGCATCTCCAATGAAGGTCCGGTCGCCGACATCGAGGCCGCCGCCGCCGCCCTGCCCAAGGGCGCCAAGCGCGGCGTCATCGGCTTCTGCTGGGGCGGCACGATCGCCTGGTGGGGAGCCACCCGCACCACCCGATTCGCGGCCGCCTCCTGCTGGTACGGCGGCGGCATCGCCGCGACGTGCGAGGAGAGGCCGCATTGCCCGGTGCAGATGCATTTCGGCGAGAAGGACGCCTCGATCCCGCTGACCGACGTGGACGCCATCCGCGCCGCGCAGAAGGAGGCCGAGATCTTCGTCTACGCCAATGCCCAGCACGGTTTCGGCTGCGATGCGCGGGCAAGCTTCGACCCGGGCTCGGCCGAGCTCGCCTGGCGGCGCACCCACGCGTTCCTCGACCGCCACCTGGGCTGAGCCCGCCCCGTCCCTGCGAGTCGCGGCCGGTCTGGTGTAGACTGCGGGGGCGATGGCCGACCGCCGCCCAGACGAGACGCGCCCCGCGCGCAGCCTGTCGATCCGCCTGCTCTGGCTGACGGTCGGCTTCGTCATGGTGGCGCAGGCGCTGATCCTGCTGCCCTCGCTGGGCCGTGCCTATCTCGACTGGCTGGGCACGCGGATCGAGGCGTCGCATCTCGCTGCGCTCGCGCTCGAAGCGGCACCCGATCAGGTGGTGGCCGAGGAGCTCGAGGACCAGCTGCTCCGCCTCGCGGGTGTCGAGGTGGTAAGCCTTCGCAAGGCCGACCAGCGCGTGCTCGCACTGGCCCGCCCGCTCGCCGGGCCGATCGTCCGCACGGTCGATCTCGCCACCATCCCCCTGCCGCGCGCAGCCGCCAATGTCGTCACGCTGCTGGTCGCCCCCACGCCCGGGCTGATGCGCGTGATCGGGCCGAGCCCGAAGGAGCCCGACACGGTGGTCGACATCGTCATGGAGACGGGCGCGCTGACACGCGACATGCATCTCGCGCTGGCGCGCATCCTCGCCGAGGCACTGGCGATCTCGCTCGCCGCCGGTGTGCTGCTGTTCCTTTCGCTGAACTGGCTGCTGGTGCGGCCGATGCGCCGGCTCACGGGAAGCATCGTCGCGTTCCGCAAGGACCCCGAGGCGGCGCCGCCAGCGCTCAGCCCGCCCGCGCGCGACGACGAGATCGGCCGCGCCGAGAGGGAACTCGCCGCAATGCAGGAGGAGCTCCGCCGCGCGCTCTGGCAGAAGTCCCGCCTCGCCGCGCTCGGCACGGCAGTGACCAAGATCAACCACGACATGCGCGGGATTCTCGCCACCGCCCTGATGATCTCGGACCGGCTGACGACGAGCGAGGATCCGAAGGTGCGGCGGATGGCGCCGACCCTGCTCTCCTCGATCGAGCGGGCGGTCGCCCTCTGCAAGCAGACACTCGACTACGCGCGCGAAGGCCCGCCGCCGCTCGACCTGCGCCGCTTCGCGCTCGCCCCGCTGGTCGAGGAGGCTGCCCGCGCGGCCGAGGCCGGCGCGCGCGATGCGTTCGCTGAGGTCGAGAACCGCGTGCCCGCGGATGTCGAGGTGCTGGCCGATCGCGACCAGCTGTTCCGCGTGCTGCTGAACCTCCTGCGCAACGGCTTCGAGGCCGGCGCGCGACGCGTGGTCGTCTCGGCCAGCAGGGGAGAGACCGTCACCATCACGGTCAGCGATGACGGACCGGGCCTTCCGCCCCGGGTGCGCGAGTCGCTGTTCAGTCCCTTCGCCTCGGGACGGCGCGGCGGCACGGGACTCGGGCTCGCGATCGCGCGCGACGTGATGCGCACGCACGGCGGCGACATCGCGCTCGACAGCACCGGTCCCGAGGGCACGGTGTTCCGCCTGACCCTGCCCGGCGAGGCGCCGAGCGAATCCGCCACCGTGCCGCGCGGTACCGCCAAGGTGTGATTCTCGCGGCCGCGTGATCGCGACACGGCGTAGCCACGACCGCTGGCGGCGCGAACGCATGGTGAGCCGCTTCGGGAGCGTTCAATGATGCCGATCGCACGCCGCGCTGCGCTTGCCGGCAGTCTCGCCCTGCTCGCTGCGCCCGCGCTGGCCAGGCGCGCCGAACTCTGGCCCCGCTGGCTGCGCCATGCCGCGGGCTCGCGCATGAGTGTCGATCACGCGGCCTGGGATGCCTTCCTCGCCCGCCACGCACGCGCCGGCGAGGACGGGGTGCACCACGTCGCCTACGCCGCCGCCAAGGGTGCGGGCGAGGCCGCGCTCGCCGCGTATGTGCGGATGCTGGAGGGCACGGATGTCGATGCGCTCGACCGGCCGGAGCAGTTCTGCTTCTGGGGCAATCTCTACAACGCGCGTACTGTGCTGCTGATCCTGGAGCACTGGCCGGTGCGCTCCATCCGCGAGATCGCCATCAGCCCGGGCCTGTTCAGCATCGGCCCCTGGCGGCGCAAGCTGATGCACGTGGGCGGCGAGGCGCTCAGCCTCGACGACATCGAGCACCGGATCATGCGGCCGATCTGGCGCGACCCCCGCGTCCATTACGTGGTCAACTGCGCCTCGATCGGCTGCCCGAACCTGAAGCGGACCGCCTGGCGCCCGGCGACGCTGGAGGCGGACATGGAGCAGGCGGCGCGCGAGTTCGTCAACCATCCGCGCGGCGTCTCGGTGGGCGCAAACGGCCGCATCGTCGTCAGTTCGATCTACAGGTGGTTCCGGGAGGATTTCGGCGACAGCGACGCCGGCGTGATCGTGCATCTGCTGCGCCATGCCGAGCCGCGTCTTGCCGCGGCGCTGCGCGCGCGCAGCCGCATCGATGGCCACGATTATGACTGGTTGATCAACGCCTGGCCGCGCGAGGCCACACGCTCCTGACGGAACGCTGCCGATCCGTCCCGGCCGTGCTACGATCGCGGCATGACGGACACGGGCGGCACCGACGATCTCGCGCGCCGCAAGGCCGAGGCCGAGATCGCCAAGCTGGAGGCCGAAGCGGCGAAGGCCCGGCGCGAGGGCCGCGGCATCGGCGCGCGCATAGGCGTGGTCGTCTCGGTCGCCACCGTGCTCACCTCGCTCACCATCGGCGGCAGCCAGGTCTGGATCGCGCGCGAGAAGAGCGAGAGCGACCGCCGCCTCGCCGAGATCGATCTGGGGCTGAAGACCACCGGCTTCGTGCTGGAGCGGCGCGAACGCTTCCTCGCCGCCCCGCCCGAGGGGCAGGTCGCCTTCGTCGGGCTGGTCGTGCACATCTTCCCGCCCGCGGATGCGCGCCGTCTGCTGGCCCAGCTCGGCCAGGATCTCGCGAGCCAGGCCGCCGCGATCGCCGCGATCTGCTCGGCGCTCGGGCGGCTGGGCGATATCGGCGCGCAGACCGCGGAGCAGCTTCGCTGCACCGGCGAGCCGGCGCTGCCGGCCGAGGCCGCTGACCGCCACGAGGCGGAGGCGATCGAACGTCGCGCGGCCGCGCAGGGAGCAGCCCCCGATCCGTGCGCCGACCTGCCCGAGCCGAGCGAGCCTGAGCTGCGCGTGTTCCCGCACGTCACGGCGCGGCAGGATCGCGTGTACCTCCTGGAACGGAGCGCGGAGCTGGCGCAGGCGATCGGCTGGCCGCTCGCCGGCGTCGAGTTCGTGAACATCAGCTGGACGCGGCCCGACGGCGAGGTCCGCTACTACTTCCCCGACCAGTGCCGGTTGGCGGTGCAGCTCAGGGAACGGTTCAAGCGCGCGCTGCGCGCCGGCGGGCTGCGCGAGCCGCCGCAGCTGTCGGTGCGCTACATCGGCATCAACTACCGCAACCTGCCGCGCGGGCGGATCGAGGTGTGGCTGCCGCCGCTCACGCGGTGAAGAAAACAGTGGAGGGCGACGCTCGCCCTCCACAACCCCCGCACCACCTACGATCGATACGACCCGTTGATGTCGATGTAGCCGTGCGTCAGATCGCAGGTCCACACCGTCGCACGGCCGCGACCCAGGCCCAGATCGACCTCGATATGGATCTCGCGGCCCTTCATGTGCGCCACCACCGGGGTCTCGTCGTAGTCGGCCGCCACCTCGCCGTGCTTCGCCATCCACACCCCGCCGACCGCCACCGACAGACGGTCGCGATCCGCCGGTTCGCCCGCCTTGCCGACCGCCATCACGATCCGGCCCCAGTTCGCGTCCTCGCCGGCAACCGCCGTCTTCACCAGCGGCGAGTTCGCGATCGACAACCCGATCCGCTTCGCGGAACGGTTCGTCACCGCCCCCGTCACGTCGATGCGGATCAGCTTCTGCGCCCCCTCGCCGTCGCGCACCACCTGCAACGCGAGGTCCGTCAGCACCTCGTTCAGCGCGCGCGCGAAGTCGCGCAGCATCGCGCCCCCCTCGGCCGGCACGCGCGTGTGCTTCGCAGCCCCGGTCGCGAACACCAGCACCGTGTCGCTCGTGGACGTGTCGGAATCGACCGTGGTGCGGTTGAAGCTCGCCTCCACGCCCTTCGCCAGCAGCCGCTGCAACGCCGGCGCCGGCACCTTCGCATCCGTGGCGACGAAGCACAGCATCGTCGCCATGTCGGGCGCGATCATGCCGCTGCCCTTGGCGATGCCGGCGATCGTGACCTCCGCATCGCCGATCCGCGCCGTGCGCACCGCGCCTTTCGGGAAGGTGTCGGTGGTCATGATCGCGCGCGCGGCCCGCTCCCACGCATCCTCGGAGAGAGCCGCGAACAGCCCCGGCAGCGCGCCGAGAAGCTTGTCGGTCGGCAGGCGCTGGCCGATCACGCCGGTGGAGGCGAGGAACACCTCGCGCGGCCGGCAGCCGGCCAGCTCCGCCATCGCCTTCGCCGTCGCCGCACAGGTCTCGCGGCCGGCGCGCCCGGTGAACACGTTCGAGTTCCCCGCCGTCACGACCAAGGCGCGAGCCTTTCCGCCCTTCAGCGCATCCCTGCACCAATCCACCGGCGCGCCGGGGCAGCGGTTCCGCGTGAACACCCCCGCCACCGTCGTGCCGGGCGGGAACGCCATCATCGTGACGTCCTCGCGCCCGACATAGCGGAGCTCCGCGCGCGCCGTGCCGAGCCGCACGCCGGGGATCGGCGGGAACGCAGGCAGCGGCACGGCGAGCGGCGAGACCGGATGCGCCATGGCGGACCTCTCAGCGGGGCGCGGCAGGAAGCGGCGAACCGTCGAGCCCGAAGCGCTCGACCCGCGCCTGGCCGCGCAGCCGCTGCACCAGCGCCTCCGCCACCTCCTCCGAGGCCGCGCGCCGGAGCCCCGCCTCGGCCTCCTCGAAGCTCGGCCGTGGCTGCTCGCGCCGCTCCTCGACCTTCACCACGTGCCAGCCGAACTGGGTGCGCACCGGGTTCGGCGCGATCTGGCCGGGCTGGAGCGCGAACGCCGCCTCGGCCAGCGCCTCGGGCATGTCCTCCTTCTTGAAGAAGCCGAGATCGCCGCCCTCCGCCGCGCCCGGGCCGCGGCTCTTCTCGCGCGCGGTCGCCGCGAAATCGGCCCCGCCGGCGAGGGTCGCGATGATCGCGCGCGCCTCGCTCTCGGTCTGCACGAGGATGTGACGGGCGCGCACCTCGGCCTCGGCCGGCTGGTCGGCGATCTCGCGCTGGTAGCGCGCGCGCAGGCTCTGTTCGGTCACCTTCTCGGCGATCTCGCGGCCGATCAGCGCCTGCTGGATCACCTGGTCCTCGATCCGTGCCATCTGCCGCCGCACCTCGGGCGTGTCCTGCAACCCGGCCTTGCGCGCCGCCTGGGTGACCACCGCCTCGCTGATCATCTGGTCGATCAGCAGCGGGAACAGGATCTGCGGCGGCATGGACCGGAACTGTTCGGGCAGGCGCTGCGCCGCCTCGGCCACGTCCGAGAAGCGGATCTCGGCGCCATCGACGCGCGCGACCACCGGGTCGCCGCCCGGGGCGAAGGGCTGGATCTGCGCCGTGACGGTCAACGGCGCGGCGAGCAGGGCCGTCGCCAGAAGCGCGGCGCGGAACGGAGTGGCGGACATGCGGGCAATCCCTCACGCGGACATGGCGGAAGCGCCAGCCGGAGTGGACATGATGGCGGATCACTCCCGCCCCCTCAAGACGACCCCCCAGGGACATACCCGGGGCGTGATTGACGGCCGGGCGGGGGCACGCCTATCTGACACGCGGGACCCTGCCCCGGGTGGTGCCCCGGCGCTTGGCGTGCCGGGCGGCGGCGGGTCGCCGGTCCGCGCAGTCCGCGCCCTCATGACCACCGCAGGACAATCGCATGCTTTCTCGTCTCGCCCGCGTCATTCTCGGCACCTCTAACGATCGTGCCCTCAAGGGCCTGAGGAAGCGCGTCCCGGCCATCAACGCGCTTGAACCGAAGATGAAGGCGCTGTCCGACGAGGCGCTCAGGAACCAGACAGCTTCCTTCCGCGAGCGGCTCGCCAAGGGCGAGGCGCTGGATGACCTGCTGCCGGAGGCCTTCGCAACCGTGCGCGAGGCCGCGATGCGGACCCTCGGCCAGCGGCACTTCGACGTCCAGCTGATCGGCGGCATCGTGCTGCACGAGGGCAAGATCGCCGAGATGAAGACCGGCGAAGGCAAGACGCTCGTCGCCACCCTGCCCGCCTATCTGAACGCGCTCACCGGCAAGGGCGTGCACATCGTCACGGTGAACGACTACCTCGCCCGCCGCGACGCCGAGTGGATGGGTCAGATCTACAGGTTCCTCGGCCTCACCGTCGGCGTGATCGTGCACGGCCTGACCGACGAAGAGCGCCGCGCTGCCTATGCCTGCGACATCACCTACGGCACCAACAACGAGTTCGGCTTCGACTACCTGCGCGACAACATGAAGTACCGGTTCGAGGACATGGTGCACCGGGACTTCAACTACGCGATCGTCGACGAGGTGGACTCGATCCTGATCGACGAGGCGCGCACGCCGCTGATCATCTCGGGGCCGGCCGACGACTCCTCCGAGCTCTACCGGCAGGTCGATGCCGTGGTGGCCGAGCTGGTGAAGGACACCGCGACCTACGAGAAGGAGGAGAAGTTCAAGACCGTCTCGCTGACGGAACTGGGCAACGAGCGGGTCGAGCAGACGCTGCGCGAGGCGGGCATCCTGAAGGAGGGCAACCTCTACGACTCCGCGAACGTCACGATCGTGCATCACCTGACGCAGTCCTTGCGCGCGCACACGCTGTTCCGCCGCGATGTCGATTACGTCGTGCGCAAGGACCCGCGCGACGGCATCGACAGGATCGCCATCATCGACGAGTTCACCGGCCGCATGATGGAGGGGCGGCGCTACTCCGACGGGCTGCACCAGGCGCTGGAGGCGAAAGAGCACGTCCCCGTGCAGCCGGAGAACCAGACCCTCGCCTCGATCACCTTCCAGAACTACTTCCGCCTCTATCCCAAGCTCGCCGGCATGACCGGCACGGCCGCGACCGAGGCCGACGAGTTCATGGAGATCTACAAGCTCGACGTTGTCGAGATCCCGACCAACGTTCCGGTGATCCGCAAGGACAACGACGACGAGGTCTACAAGTCGGCACGCGAGAAGTACGACGCGGTGATCGCGCTGATCCACGAATGCCGTGAGCGCAAGCAGCCGGTGCTGATGGGCACGACCTCGATCGAGAAGAGCGAGGCGGTCAGCGAGCTGCTCACCAAGGCGAAGATCCCGCACAACGTGCTGAACGCGCGCTTCCACGAGCAGGAGGCCTACATCATCGCCCAGGCGGGCGCGCCGGGCGCGGTGACGGTGGCGACCAACATGGCCGGCCGCGGCACCGACATCCAGCTCGGCGGCAACGCAGACATGCGCATCCGCCTGGAACTCGCCGGCATGGAGGACGGGCCGGATAAGGAGGCGCGCGCGGCCGCGATCCGCAAGGAGGTCGCGAAGAACCGCGAGATCGTGAAGGCGGCGGGCGGGCTCTACGTCATCGGCACCGAGCGGCACGAGAGCCGCCGCATCGACAACCAGCTGCGCGGCCGCTCCGGCCGCCAGGGCGACCCGGGCGCGTCGAAGTTCTTCCTCTCGCTCGAGGACGACCTGATGCGCATCTTCGGCTCCGACCGGATGGGCGGGATGCTGCAGAAGCTCGGCCTGAAGGAAGGCGAGGCGATCGTCCATCCCTGGATCAACAAGGCGCTGGAGAAGGCGCAGAAGAAGGTCGAGGCGCGCAACTTCGACACCCGCAAGAACCTGCTCAAGTACGACAACGTGATGAACGACCAGCGCCGCGAGGTCTACGCGCAGCGCCGCGAGTTCATGAAGACGAACGATGTCGGCGCGACCGTGGCCGAGATGCGCCACGAGGTGATCGCCGATGCGGTCGCCAAGCACATCCCCGAACACGCCATGCCCGAGCAGTGGGATGCAGCCGGGCTGCGCGACGAGATCGTGCGCCTGTTCAACCTCGACCTGCCGGTCGACGAATGGGCGAAGGAGGAGGGCATCGACGAGGCCGATATCCGCGAGCGCATCGAGCGCGCGGCGGACTCGCTGATGGCGAAGAAGACCGCCGATTTCGGCCCCGACCTGATGCGCCAGATCGAGAAGTCGGTGCTGCTGCAGATGCTGGATCAGGTCTGGAAGGAGCACCTGCTGACGCTCGACCATCTGCGCCAGGGCATCGGGTTGCGCGCCTATGGCCAGCGCGATCCGCTGAACGAGTACAAGAACGAGGCGTTCAACCTGTTCAACGCGATGCTTCAGCATCTGCGCGAGCGGGTGACCTCGCTGATGGCGCGGGTCGAACTCGCGCCCCCACCGCCGCCCGAACCGGTCTACTTCACCAATGCGACAGGTGAGGGCGAGAGGATGGAGCCGGCCGAGGGCAATGGCGGCGGCACCGCGCTGCTGACCAGGCCCTCGCGCGGGCGGCAGGCGCAGGTCGATCCGAGCGACCCCTCGACCTGGCACCACACGCCGCGCAACGCGCCGTGCCCCTGCGGATCAGGCAAGAAGTACAAGCACTGCCACGGCAGGGCCTGAAGAAACGGGTGGGGGGGCCACGCTGGCCCCCCACACCCCCCTGCACTTGGGGCCTTGCGGCCGCTCGGTCTGCTACAGCAGGGCCAACTGCCGCTCCTCGGCATGGCGACGCGGCGGCGCGAAGCGCGAGCAGTCGAGACCGGCCATCGGTTCGTCCAGGCCAAACCGCCGCGCCGCGATCGCGAACCGCTTCGCCAGCATGTCGGCGTAGACGCCCACGCCGCTGAACCGGCTGCCGAAGCGAGCATCGTTCAGTGCGCCGCCGCGGGTCTGGCGGATCAGCGACAGCACATGCGCCGCCCGCTCCGGGTAATGGGCGTGCAGCCACTCGGTGAACAGCGCGCGCAACTCGTGCGGCAGGCGCAGCAGCACATACCCGGCAGCGGTCGCGCCGGCGCGTGACGCGGCCGCCAGGATCGACTCCATCTCAGCATCGTTAAGCCCCGGGATCATCGGCGCGGCCAGCACGCCCGTCGGCACGCCCGCGCGCGCGAGCGCCTCGATCGCCTGCAACCGGCGCGCCGGCGTGGCCGCGCGCGGCTCCATCACCCGCGCGAGCCGCCGATCCAGTGTGGTGATCGAGATGCAGACCCGCACGAGCCGCCGCGACGCCATCCCGGTCAGCAGGTCGAGGTCGCGCAGCACCAGCGCCGATTTCGTCACGATCGTGCAGGGATGCGCCGCCTCGGCCAGCACCTCCAGGATCGCGCGCGTGATGCGGAGCTGCCGCTCGACCGGCTGATAGGGGTCGGTGTTCGAACCGAGCGCGATCGGCCGGGCCACATAGCCGGGCTTGGCGATCTCCTTCGCCAGCAGCGCCGCCGCCTCGGGCTTGAACAGCAGCTTCGTCTCGAAATCGAGGCCCGGCGAGAGGCCGAGATAGGCATGGCTCGGCCGTGCATAGCAGTAGACGCAGCCGTGCTCGCAGCCGCGATACGGGTTCACCGACCGGTCGAAGCCGATATCGGGGCTGTCGTTCCAGGCGATGATGCCGCGCGTGGCATCGCGCGTCAGCGTGGTCTCAAGCGGCGGCGGATCGGCGAGCTCCTCGGCCAGCGTGCCCCAGCCGTCGTCGAGCGGCTCGGACCGCATGGCGTCGAAGCGGCCGGCGGGATTGCCGATCGCGCCGCGGCCCTTGCGCGGGCCGGGGGCGAGTGCCGGCGGTTCGGCGGCTTCCGTCTCGGTCCAGTCGGCCAACGCCAGGTCGTCCATCGCGGTCCCTCCGTGTAGCGGGATGGTGCGTCGGCTCCCTCGGAATCGTCAAGAACAAAACACGAACATCAAGCCGCGAGCCATGGCCCGGCGACGGGCGATCGGGCAGCCTGCCGCCCCGCATGGACCTCGCCGTCGTCATCCCGACGCTGAATGCGGCCGCGACTCTGCCGGCGACGCTCGACTCGCTCGGCGGCGATCCGCGCGAGGTGATCGTCGTGGACGGCGGATCCGACGACGGCACCTCCGAGCGCGCGGCAGAACGCGGCTGCCGCGTGGTCGCGGCGCCGCGCGGTCGCGGCGGCCAGCTTGCCGCCGGCGTGGCGGCCGCCGCCGCGCCCTGGCTGCTGCTGCTGCACGCCGACACGCGGCTCGGCGCGGGCTGGCAGGCGGCGGTGGCCGCGCACATCGCCGCCGGGCCGGGGCGTGCCGGCTATTTCCGCCTGCGCCTGGATGACGACTCCCCCGCGGCGCGCCGGCTGGAGCGCGCGGTCGCGTGGCGCTGCCG
>CALKJX010000225.1 GCA_937995555.1 uncultured Elioraea sp. | reverse complement strand
CTCATCACCGTGCGCCAGCCGGCGCGGTGCGTCATCTCGACCGCGGTCAGCGTCTCGGTCAGCGTGCCGATCTGGTTCACCTTGATCAGCACCGCATTCGCCGCGCGCCGCTCGATCCCCTGGGCGATCCGGTCCGGGTTGGTGACGAACAGGTCGTCGCCGACGATCTGCACCTTGCCGCCGAGCGCCGCGGTGAGCTTGGCCCAGCCCTCCCAGTCATCCTCGGCGCAGGGGTCCTCGATCGAGACGATCGGGTACTTGGCGCAGAGCGCGCCGAGGTACTCGGCCATGCCGGCGGCATCGAGGGTCCTGCCCTCGCCCTCCAGCACGTACTTGCCGTCCTTGAAGAACTCGGAGGCGGCGCAGTCGAGCGCGAACACCACGTCCTCGCCGACCTGGTAGCCGGCCTTCTCGATCGCCTTGGCGATGAAGCCGAGCGCTAGATCGGCCGAGGAGAGGTTCGGTGCGAACCCACCCTCGTCGCCTACATTGGTCGCGTGGCCGGCCGCCGACAGCTCCTTCTTCAGCGCCTGGAACACTTCCGAACCCATGCGCACGGCATCCGCCATCGTGCCCGCACCCACGGGCAGGATCATGAATTCCTGGATGTCGATCGGGTTGTCGGCATGCGCGCCGCCATTGATCACGTTCATCATCGGCACCGGCAGAGTGCGCGCCATCGTGCCCCCGACATAGCGGTAGAGCGGCATCCCGAGCGCCGCGGCCGCCGCCTTCGCCACCGCGAGGCTGACGCCGAGGATCGCGTTCGCACCCAGGCGCGACTTGTTCGGCGTGCCGTCGAGATCGATCATCAGTTCGTCGATCTTCACCTGCTCGGTGGCGTCGAGCCCCGAGAGCGCGTCGAAGATCTCGCCCTCGACCGCGTCGATCGCGCGCTTCACGCCCTTGCCGCCGAAGCGCGCCTTGTCGCCGTCGCGAAGCTCGATCGCCTCGTGCGCGCCGGTCGACGCGCCCGAGGGCACGGCAGCGCGGCCCATCGCGCCGTTGTCGAGCACCACGTCCACCTCCACGGTCGGGTTGCCGCGGGAATCGAGGATCTCGCGCGCGACGATGTCGGCGATGGCGGTCTCGGTCATCGGGGAGGCTCCGGAGATAGGGGTGGCCGGACCTAGCGCGGCGGGCGCAATCCGGCAACCCTGCGGCGCCAATGGAAGGAGCCGGCCTGCGCATCACCGATGTCACGCTGACCCTGGTCGCCTGCGACGGCATCCCGCCGACCGTCCATGGCGCGCACACGGGGACGTTCGCCGGCTCCTCCGCGCTCGGGCCGCTCGCGGTCGAGACCGACCAGGGCATCACCGGCCAAGCCTTGCTCGGCTCGGCGATGAACCCGGCGACGGGCGACGGCCAGGCGCTGATCAGGCATCTGAAGCCGATCCTGATGGGGCGGAACCCGCTGCAGCGCGAGCTGCTGAACCGTGATCGCTGGCGACGTCAGCGCAGCGCCGGGGTGCGCACGATCGGCGCCGCCGACATCGCGCTCCGGGACATCGCCGGCAAGGCGCTCGGCCAGCCGATCCACCGTCTGCTCGGAACGTTCCGCGAGACCCTGCCCGCCGTCATCACCACCGGTCCATCCTGGCGACCGTGGACAGCCGGTGCGCGATCGCGATCACCGTGCGGCCGGCCATCAGCCTGTCGAGGCTCGCCTGGATGGCGGCCTCGGCCTCGCTGTCGTAGCCGCGCCGTCCGACCCAGTCCTCCAAGCCCGGGATGAAGTCGTGCGCCTCGGCCCGTTTCGCCGCGTCAATCGCGTCGGCCTCGGACGCCTCCGGCCGGCCGCGGCGGATGTTGTCGCCGATCGAGCGGTGCAGCAGCCAGGTGTCCTGCATGACCACGGCGACCGGCTGGCGCAGGCTCTCCTGGGTGGCGCCCGCGATGTCGTGGCCATCGATCAGGATGCAACCCTGCTCGGGCTCGAAGAAGCGCAGCAGCAGATTGATCAGCGTCGATTTGCCGGCCCCCGAATGCCGACCAGCCCGACCCGCTCGCCCGGCGCGATCGCGAGATCGAGGTCACGGATCACGCCGCGGATCGTGCCGTAGCCGAAGGTGACGCGCTCGAACGCGGTCCGCCCCTCGGTGACCACGAGCGGCACCGCATCGCCCGGTCGGCATTGCGCAGCGGCTTGGCGATCGTGTCCATCCCCTCCTGCACCATGCCCATGTTCTCGAAGATCGCGGTCGCGGTGTGCTGGTCGATGCCGGAGCGCACGAACGCGTCCTGGTCGGCGACGCGCGGGAACAGTTTCACGGTCAGGATGTTGGTGCAGGTATCGACGATCCGGCCCGTGACCATCGAGCGTTTCCCGCTGGTGGCCTTGGAGCGGTCGCGCAGCCGGGGCACGAACGAGCGCAGCAGGGCGACGTGGAACACCAGCCAGACCAGCATCGGCAGGGTCAGCACAGGCTCGAAGGAGGCCTTCATCACGACCGAGCCGATGCCGTAGACCCCGAGATACCAGACCGCCTGGGCCGAGGCGACGACGGACTCGTGCAAGGCCGGGCCGGTCTGCATCACCCGCGTGGCGATCCGGCCCGCGAAGTCGTTGTGGAAGAAGCTCCAGCCCTGGCGCAAGACGTGCCAGGGGCTCTGCCGGCGGATGCGGTTGGCCACGTTGGCCGCGATCATCTGGTTGGCCAGCACCGACCGGGTCAGCAGCGCGAGCGGCCGGCCGAGCAGCATCACCGCGGCCATGGCGGCGAGTTCGGGCGAGGCATGGGCCCACAGCGCCTCGCCCGGATCGGGGCCAGCCGCGTGACCAGACGGCCCATGCAGAAGGGAACCAGGGTGTCGAGCACCGCGACCAGGCCGACCACGGCGGACATCGCCGCGCAAGGCCGCGTCGCCTGGCGGATGAAGTGCCAGTGGAACGCGGCAAGGCCCGGCGGGGGCACGGCCTCGGGCGCCGCCTCGGTGGGCGGGATCAGGCGTCCGGCGGCGCGCAGCATGGGCGCCGGGTAGCGCGGCGCGAGCAGCCGCGCCAGCATGCACGCCACGGCTTGAGGGCGCGGCCGCGCCCGCAGGGTTGACCCCTCGGCCCGTGCGTGGTCCACCCCGGGGCCTTGATCGGCCGGGCGCGGGCTTTAAATCCGGCTGCGCCGTGACGTTCGAGGGAGGCCTGATGACGGCGATGATCGAGGCCGAGGGGCTGGAGAAGCGCTTCGGCCCCGTGGTTGCGGTGGACGACGTGTCGCTCACGGTGGCGCGCGGCGAGGTGCTCGGCTTCCTCGGGCCGAACGGGGCCGGCAAGTCCACCACGATGAAGATGATCGCGGGATATCTCACGCCGACGCGCGGCACCGCGCGGCTCTGCGGCCATGACGTGCTGGATGATCCGATCGCGGTGAAGCGGCGCCTCGGCTACCTGCCCGAGGGCGCGCCGACCTATCCCGACATGACGGTGACGGCGTTCCTCGACTGGGTTGCCGCGGTGCGCGGTTTCCGCGGGTCCGACCGGCGCAGCCGCGTCGAGCGCGCGATCGGGCTCACCTCCCTGCACGATGTTCTCTACTACCCGATCGAGGCGCTCTCGAAGGGGTTCAAGCGCCGTGTCGGGCTGGCCCAGGCGCTGCTGCACGACCCCGAGGTGCTGATCCTCGACGAGCCGACCGACGGGCTCGACCCGAACCAGAAGCACGAGGTGCGCAAGCTGATCACGGCCATGGCGCCGGAGAAGGCGATCATCATCTCCACCCACATCCTCGAGGAGGTCGAGGCGATCTGCACCCGCGCGGTGGTGATCGCGCGCGGCCGCGTGGTCGCCGACGCCACACCGGCAGAGCTCGCCAAGCGCAGCCGCTGGCACAATGCCGTCACCGTCGTGGTGGGCGCGGATCAGGGTGAGATCGCGGCCGTGGCGCTGCGCAAGCTGGAGATGCTGGGCACGGTCGAGGTGGACGCGCGCGGCGCGGATGGACTGATCGCGCTCTCGGCGCTCGCGCGTGATGGCGCGCCCGTCGAGGGACCGGTGCGCACCGCGCTCGCCTCGGTCGGGATCGCGCCCCGCGAGATCTTCATCGAGCGCGGCCGGCTCGACGAGGTGTTCCGCGACCTGACGAGGCGCGAGGCAGCCTGACATGCGCACCACCCTGATCGTCGCCCGGCGCGAACTCGCGGCCTATTTCGCCACCCCGGTCGCGTATGTGTTCATCGTCATCTTCCTGGTGATGCTGGGCGCGCTCACCTTCGCCGTCGGCAACTTCTTCGACCGTGGCCAGGCGGATCTCGCGCCCTTCTTCACCTTCCTTCCCTGGCTCTACCTGCTGCTGATTCCGGCGATCACGATGCGGCTCTGGGCCGAGGAGCGGCGGGCCGGGACGATCGAGTTGCTGCTGACGCTGCCGGTGACGATGTGGCAGGCGGTGCTCGGCAAGTTCCTGGCCGCCTGGGCCTTCGCCGCGATCGCTCTCGCGCTCACCTTCCCGATGGTGATCACCGTGAACGTGCTTGGCACCCCCGACAACGGCGTGATCCTCGCGGGCTATGCGGGGGCACTGCTGATCGCCGCGTGCTATCTCGCGATCGGCGCGGCGCTGTCGGCGACCACCAAGAACCAGGTGATCGCCTTCGTGCTCGCCACCGCCGCGTGCTTCGTGTTCACCGTGTTCGGCAGCCCTGTGGTCGCCGGCTTCCTCGCCGACGCGGTCCCGGCCGATGTGCTCGAGGCAGCGCGGCGGATCAGCCTGATCGGCCGCTACGAAAGCGTGACGCGGGGCGTGATCGCGGTGCGCGACCTCGTGTTCTTCGCAACTTTCATCGGCTTCTGGCTCTATGCCAACGCCGTGATCGTCGATCTCAGGAAGGCGGGCTGAACGATGGAAGGCACGCCCAAGGTCGAGGCGACCGAACCGATGGCGGCGACGAGGGCGGCACGCGCGGCACCGCCGCGCCGGCTGCTCTCGGCCGCCGGACTGCTCGCTGCGCTGATCCTGGTGATCGGCGTCAATGTGCTGGCCGAGACGTTCCTGGCACGCTACCGGATCGATCTGACCGAGCAGCGGCTCTACACGCTCTCGGACGGCACGAAGTCGGTGCTGCGCGCGATCCCGGAGCCGATCACGATCAGGCTCTACTACTCCTCGCGGCTCGGGCGCGACATTCCGGTCTATGCGGCCTACGCGACGCGGGTGCGCGAACTGCTGCACGAATACGCCGCGCTGGCGAACGGCCGGATCCGGCTGGAATTCTACGAGCCCGAGCCGTTCAGCGAGGTCGAGGACCGGGCTCTCGCCTACGGGCTCCAGGGTGTGCCGGTCGACCAGTCGGGCGAGCAGGTGTTCTTCGGCCTCGCCGCCACCAACCTGCTGGACGAGGAGCGGATCATCCCGTTCTTCCAGCCCGAGCGCGAACGCTTCCTGGAATACGACCTGACGCGGCTGGTGTTCGAGCTCTCGAACCCGCGCCGGCCGAAGGTGGGCGTGATGACCGGCCTGCCGATGAACGGCGAGATGCGCGGGCCCATGGGCCGCCCCACTCCGCCCTGGGTGGTGATGACGCAGATGCGCCAGTTCCTCTCGGTGCAGGACGTCGCGCTCGATGTCGCTGAGATCCCCACCGATATCGACGTGCTGATGGTCGCTCATCCGCAGGATCTCGGCGCGCAGACCCAGTACGCGATCGACCAGTTCGTGATGCGCGGCGGGCGGCTGATGCTGCTGCTCGATCCGCACTCCGAGGCGCAAGCGGCACGGCCGGGCCCGGGCGGGATGCCGAACCGGCAGACCGGCTCCGATCTGCCGCGCCTGCTCGAAGCCTGGGGCATCCGCTACGACAAGGGCCAGGTGGCCGGCGATCTGCGCGGTGCGATGCGCGTGCGCGCGGGCGAACGCGAACGGGTGCAGGCCGTGGACTACGTCGCCTGGTTCACCGCGATGGGCGGGGCGCAAATCAATCGCGACGATCCCGCGACCGGGCAGCTCAACCAGGTGAGCTTCGCCTCCGCCGGGTTCCTCGCAACGCGCGACGGCGCGACGATCGAGTTCGAGCCGCTGGTGACCACCTCGCCCGAGGCCGCGCCGATCCCGGCCGAGAAGGTGCGTGTCGAGCCGAACCCGACGCAGATTCTCGCCGAGTTCCGTCCCGGCAACGAACGGCTGGTGCTGGCGGCACGGGTGCGCGGCACGCTCGCCTCCGCCTTCCCCGACGGCCCGCCACCGGCCGAGGAGGGAGCGGAGGCGCCCACGCGCAGCCAGCCGCACCGTGCTCGGTCCGACGCACCGGCCAATCTCGTGGTGATCGCCGACAGCGACATCCTCGAGGATCGGTTCTGGGTGCGGGTGCAGGACTTCTTCGGCCAGCAGGTCGCGACCCCGTTCGCCGACAACGGCGCCCTGGTGGTGAATCTGCTCGACACGCTCTCCGGGTCCGACGCGCTGATCGGGTTGCGCTCGCGCGGCGAGAGCCGCCGGCCCTTCGAGCTCGTGGAGGCGATGCGCCGCCGGGCGGAGGCGGAGTTCCGCGCGCGCGAGCAGGCCTTGCAGAAGCGGCTGGAGGATACCGAGGCGAAGCTGCGCGAGCTCCGCCGCGGCACCGGCGAGGCCGGCCGCGCCGATCCCGTCCTGACGCCGGAGCAGCGCGCCGCGATCGAGGCCGCGCGCGCCGACATCCTCGAGACGCGGCGCGAACTGCGCGCGGTGCAGCGCGACCTCCGCCGCGAGATCGAGGGGCTCCAGACCACGCTCCGGCTCGCCAACATCGTCGCGGTGCCGGTGGTGGTGGCGCTGATCGCGATCGCACTCGGGGTCTGGCGCATCCGCCGCCGCGCGCGTCGCGCCGAGGAGCCGCGCGAGGCGGCGGCGTGAGGAGGCCGTGATGAGGCGAGGCAGGCTCGTTCTGTTCGGTGCCGCGGCGCTGATCGGCGCCGCCGCGATCGGCGCGGCGGTCTGGCAGCGCGAGCCACCGCGCACCGAGGCCAAGATCATCGACCGGCCCGTGTTCCCGGACATCACCCCAAGACTGGCGAATGCCGCGCGGATCGAGGTGCGCCGCCACGACGGCACGGTGACGCTCGAGCGCCGCGACGGCATCTGGGGCATCGCCGAGCGCAGCCACTACCCCGCGCGCGCCGAACGCGTGCGCGAAGTGTTCACGGGGCTTGCGGAGCTGCGCCTGATCGAGGAGCGCACCGGAAATCCCGAACTGTTCTCGAGGCTCGGGCTGGAGGATGTCACGGTCGCAGGCGGCACGAGCCAGCTCCTGACCGTGAAGGATGGTCAGGGGAACGTGATCGCCGAACTGATCGTCGGGCGGCGGCGCATCCGCACAGCCGGCAACCTGCCCGAGGCGATCTATGTCCGCCGCCCGGGCGAGAACCGCAGTTATCTCGCCGAGGGCGCGCTGCGGCTCGATACCGACCCGATGCTCTGGGTCGACCGCGAGGTGATCGACGTCAAGCGCCAGCGGGTCGCGCGTGTCACGGCGCGGCGGGCCGGCGCGGACCCGGTCACCGTGGCGCGCGCCGATCCCGCCGCCGAGCAGGCCGCAGTCGTCGATCCGCCGGAGGACTTCAAGCCCGAGCAGCACAAGGTCGATGACCTGCCGCGCGCGCTGGAATGGTTCAGCTTCAACGATGTCCGCCCGGCCGCCGAAGTCGCCACGGCGGAGGAGGCGGGAGAGGCGCGGCTCGTAACCTTCGATGGGCTCGCGGTCACGATCCGCGTGGTGAAGGCCGACGACAAGCGCTGGGCGCTCGTCTCGGCATCCTGGGCCGAGCCCCCTGCCCCGCTGCCCGAGAACCCGCCCGAGCAGATGCTGACCCTCGATGCCGCCCGCGCGGAGGCCGAGCGCCTCGCGCAGCGCCTTTCGCCCTGGGCGTTCCAGATCGCCGACTGGAAGGCGGATGTGCTGACCTACCGGCTGGAGGATCTGCGCGCGCCGCAGGAGAATCCCTCCTGAGCGGCCGCGACTATCCCACCCTGCCGCGGGTCGGGGTCGGGGTGGTGCTGCTGCGCGGCGACACCGTGCTGCTGATCCGCCGTGGCAGGCCGCCGCGGGTCGGCGAGTGGTCGCTGCCTGGCGGCGCGCAGGAACTCGGCGAGACCGTGCAGGAGACCGCGCGGCGCGAGCTCGCCGAGGAGACCGGCCTCGCCCCGGCCGGCGGCCTTGTGCTGCTCGACGTGATCGACTCCATCCAGCGCGATGCCGAGGGGCGGATCCGCTTCCATTACACGCTGGTGGATTTCGCGGCCGAAGCCGGGCCGGGCGAGCCGGTGCCGGGCGACGACTGCGCGGGTGCCATCTGGGCGCCGCTCGGCGCGCTTCACGGCTACGCGCTCTGGCAGCCCACGCTGGAGGTGATCGCGCGCGCCGCGCGGCTGCCGCGGCCCATCGGCTGACCGATTGGCGCGGCGCTTGCATCCGTGCCGCAGGACCGCCGGAGAAGTGCGCCGATGCCCGATGCCCGCTCGAGTCCAACCCCCGTGCTGAACCGGGCCACGCTCGACAGGCTGCGCGCGACGCTCGGGGACGACAGGGCGCAGGCGCTGGTCTGCCTGTTCCGTGGCGAGATGCATCGCCGGGTGGATGCGATCCTGCGCGGCATCGACGTGCCGCCCATGGTCGCGCGCGAAGCCGACGCCCTGGCGGGTGCGGCCCGCTCGGTCGGCCTCGTGGCGCTGGGCGCCTCTGCCGAACAGCTTACCGAGGCGGCCCGCCAAGGGCACACCGACGCGCTGGTCCATGCGACCGACGCGCTCCTTCGCGGCGTGCACGAGGCGCTGGCCGCGCTGCGGGACGCCGGCTACTCGCCGACCTCGGACAGCCCCGCGGCCGATCCGTCGCCCCAGGACGCGCGCTTGCGGTAGATCGTCGACGGACTGACGCCGAGATGCGCGGCGGCCTTGGCGATGTTGCCGCCGCAGAGCGCGACGGCGCGCTCGATCGCCTCGCGCTCGATCTCGGCGAGCGGGCGGATCAGCCGGTCCGCGCCGGCCGGCTCGGGCGGTGGTACGGCCGCGGGGGCCGACTTGCGTAGACCCGCGCCACGCACGACCTGGGCCGGAAGCATCGCCGCCTCCAGCACCTCGCCATCGTGGAGTACCACGGCGGTTCGGATCGCGTTCTCGAGCTCGCGCACATTGCCCGGCCAGTCGTGCGCGAGCAGGGCCGCGCGCGCATCCGCCGCCAGACCGCGGAACCGCTTGGCCTCCTCGGTCGCGAACCGGGCAAGGAAGGCTTCGGCGATGCGCAGGATGTCGTCGCCGCGATCGCGGAGCGCCGGCAGCGCGATCGGGATCACGTGCAGGCGGTAGTAGAGGTCCTCGCGGAACCGGCCCTCGCGCACCTCCTCCAGCGGATCGCGGTTGGTGGCGCAGACGAACCGCACGTCCACCCGCTCCTCGCGGGCGGATCCGACGCGCTGGAACCGGCCGGTCTGGATGAAGCGCAGCAGCTTGCCCTGAAGCGCGAGGTCGAGCTCGCACACCTCGTCGAGGAACAGCGTGCCGCCGTCCGCCTGCGCGGCCGCGCCGACCCGATCGGCGAGCGCGCCGGTGAAGGCGCCGCGCACATGGCCGAACACCTCTGATTCCATCAGGTCGCGCGGGATCGCCGCGCAGTTCAAGGCCACGAAGGGCTTGTCGCGCCGGGGCGAGAGCTGATGGATCGCCTCGGCCGCCAGTTCCTTGCCGGTGCCGCTCTCGCCGGTGATGAACACGGTCGCGCGGCTGGCCGCGGCATTCTCGATGATGCGGTAGACGGCCTGCATCGCCGCGGCCCCGCCGATGAAGCCGCAGAACGTGGTGCGGTCGGCGGCACAGCGCAACGCCTCGACCTCGCGCGCCAGGCGGCGGCGTTCCAGCGCGTTCGCGACCGTCACGACCAGGCGCTCCTGCGCGAACGGCTTGGCGAGGAAGTCGGTGGCGCCTGCCTTCATCGCCGCGACCGCGACTGCGACCGATCCATGCGCGGTGATCACGATGACCTCGGGCGGAGGCGGGCGGCTGCGGAACTCGCGCAGCAGGTCGAGGCCGTCGGCATCCGGCAGATTGAGATCGAGCAGCACCACCGCGGGGCGACGGGTCGCGAACAGCGCGCGCGCCTCCGCCGCGGTTGCCGCATGCACGACCGTCCAGGGCGCCGTGCGCAGATAGGCACGATACACCTCGGCGAGCGAGCGCGTATCCTCGACCAGCAGCACGGTGGGCCGATCGGCCAAGCGGTCTCTCCTCGAGCCCTGGTCGAGGCTAGCGGCGGGTTCGGCCATGCCTCAAGCCCGCCGCACGCGGCTGATCAGGATGAGCATGAGCCCGGTCGCGATCAGCACCGGCCAAGCGGGCCAGGCCAGGAAAGGCTGGATCACGTCCTCCCACAGCCCGGGCGAGATGCGGCGCTGGATGCCGGCCTGGAGCTTGTTCAGCGAGGCGCGGTCGATCTCGAACCAGAGCTGGCCCAGCGGGATGAAGCTGTGGCCGGCCTCGCCCAGCGCCATCGCGACCTCGCGCAAAAGCGGCCAGAGCGCCAGCAGCACCATGAGGGTGCCGAGCAGGCGCAGGATCAGCCGCACCAAGCCCATCGCCCGCTCACGCGAACAGCCGCTCGCCCTTCAGCCCGTCATAGAGATGCGCGACGTACTCGCCGTAGCCGTTCCAGATCAGGGTCGGGCGGCGCTCGCCGGTGCCCAGCATCCGCTCGGTCGCCTGGCTCCAGCGCGGGTGTGGCACATCGGGGTTCACGTTGGCCCAGAACCCGTACTCGTTGCCTTGCAGCTTCTCCCAGAAGCTGACCGGGCGCCGGTCAGTGAACGAGATGCGGACGATGCTCTTGGGCTGCTTGAAGCCGTATTTCCAGGGCGTGATGACGCGCAGGGGCGCGCCCATCTGCGGCGGCAGAGGCTTGCCGTAGATGCCGGTCACCATCAGCGAGAGCTCGTTCATCGCCTCGGCGATGGTCAGCCCGTCCTGGTAGGGCCAGGGGTACCAGGTCTGGCGGAAGCCGGGTGCCACCTTCGGGTCCTGGAACGTGTCGAAGACGATGTACTTCGCGCTGCCGAGCGGCTCGGCCCAGCGCACCAGCGCGGCGAGCGGGAAGCCGGTCCAGGGCACGGCCATGGCCCAGGCCTCGACGCAGCGGAAGCGGTAGTGCCGCTCCTCGAGCGGGAAGCGGCGGATCAGGTCGTCGATGTCGACCGTGCGCGGAGTGGCGACCAGCCCGTCGATGGTGAGCGTCCAGGGGCGGAGCGGCAGGCGCTGGGCGGCCTGCCAGATACCCTTGTGGCTGCCGAACTCGTAGAAGTTGTTGTAGGTGAGCGTTTCACGCGGCTCGGTCAGCGGACGGTCGAGCGTGTAGGTGCCGGTGCGTGTCGCCGGATAGAGATCGCGTGTTGGATCATTGCCGACCTGGGCCTCCCACCAGCCGATCGGGTCCCGCCCCTGGCCGAAGGCGGCGCGCTGCCCGAGCGCGCCGGCCGCGATCGTGCCCGCACCGAGCCCCAGCGCCGCCAGCACGCGCCGCCGGCCGATCACGACGGCCTCGGGGGTCAATGCATTCGCGGGCATGTCCCACGCCCGGCGACGACGGATCGGCATGGCAATCCCCTCCTGAGCGGCCCCGCTGGATATCGTCGGGACTTGGCCCGAGGCATTCTCACAAGGACTTGAGGTCGTTACGGACGTGCGGGCGGGGGCTTCGCTTCGGGCGCCGCCGCGGCCGGTTCCTCGGGCAGCGGGGCAAGTCGGTAGCCCTGCACGCGCATGCAGAACGCGGTCATGTCCTGGATCGCCTCGAGTCGCGAAACACCCCAGCCGGGCGCGTAGCCGAAGCCGAGCCCCCAGCTGGGCCAGTACGGACGCGGTCCTGGCCAGCCCCAGCCACCATAGCCGAAACCGAAGGCGAAGGTGGGCGATCGGTTCACCTGCATGACCGCCTCTTCGTGGCAGCGGCGCAGCACCTCGTCGCTGGCCCAGGCGCCATCCGCCTCGCGCTGCCAGCCATAGGGGCGGCTCGCGCAGGCGGAGAGCGTCACCGCCGCGAGCAAGCCCACCATCAGCGTGTGCGAACCCGACATGATGGTCATCCTAGCGCCTCCGCGTGTCGCGAAGATGGCCGCTCGCCCAGGTGCGATCGGGAAGTCAGTGGTAGTGCAGGTCCTTGGCCTTGCCGCCGAACACGAGCCAGGCGAGCACGGTGTAGCCGAGGATCACCGGCATCACGATCAGCGCACCGACGAGGATCAGCGTCAGGCTCTCCGGCGCCGCGGCCGCGTCGTAGAGCGTCAGCCGCTCGGGCACGACATAGGGGTAAAAGGACCACGCGAGGCCGGCGAAGGAGAGGACGAACAGCCCCGTCGCGCCCCAGAACGGCACGCTGTGCAGAGCGTCCCGCGGCAGCGGCATCTGGCGCAGCAGGGCCGCCAGCCCAAGGATCAACGCGCCGGTGGCGAGCGGCAGCGGGGCGAGCAGCACCACATAGGGGAACTCGAACCAGCGCGCGAAGATGCGCTCGCTCGCGAGCGGCGTCGCGATCGACACGACGACGATGCCGGCCGCGACCGCCCACAGCCCCGACCGGGCCCAGCCGACGGCACGGCGCTGCAACGCGCCCTCGGTGCGCCAGATCAGCCAGCACGCGCCGATGAACCCGTATGCGATCGCCACCCCCACCGTGGCCAGCGAAGCGAAGGCGGTGGCGGCGAACGAGGTGTCGAAGCCGAGCACGTAGCGGCCGAGCATCCAGCCCTGCGCGAGCGCGGCCGTCAGCGAGCCCGCGAAGAACAGGCGGTCCCAGCGCCGCTTGTCCTCTGCATCGGCGGCCTTGGCGCGGAACTCGAAGGCGACCCCGCGCAGGATCAGCCCGGCCAGCATCGCCGCCACCGGCAGGTAGAGCGCGGTCAGGATCACCCCATGCGCCACCGGGAAGGCAACCAGCAGAAGGCCGACGCCGAGCACGAGCCAGGTCTCGTTGGCATCCCAGAACGGGCCGATCGAGGCGACCATGCGGTCGCGCTCCTCCGGATCGGGCGTCGCGCAGAGCAGCATGCCCACACCGAGGTCGAACCCGTCGAGCACGACGTAGAGCAGCACCGAGAACGCCATCAACCCGGCGAACACGAGCGGCAGAAGCTCCGGCGGGAGGAAGGGTGTCATCTGCGCCAGTCCGTCCTACGCCGGCTGCGCCACGGCCGTGGACGGGGATCGCGCCTCGCCTGCGTCCCTCTTCGCCAGCCGATAGAGCGTGACCACGTAGACCGTGAGAAGCCCGGCATAGAGCAGCAGATACATCGTCAGCGTCAGGGCCACGTTGCCGGCCGGCACCGGACCGACCGCCTCCGCCGTGGTCAGCACACCGTGCACCAGCCAGGGCTGACGGCCGATCTCGGTGACGTACCAGCCGGCGAGCGTGGCGATCCAGCCCGCGAAGGTCATCGGCACCAGCGTGCGCAGATACCAGCCCGGCAGGTCGCGCCGACGCCACAGAAGCCAGGCGCCACCGAGCCCGAGCGCGATCATCGCGAGACCCAGCCCCACCATCACGCGGAACGCGTAGAACACCGGCGCCACCGGCGGATGCTCACCCACGAAATCGTTGAGCCCCGGCACCACGCCGGCCGGGTCGTGCTTCAGGATCAGGCTCGCGCCGGACGGAATGGCGATCTCGAAGCGGTTCTCGCGCGCTGCCTCGTCGGGGATCGCGAACAGCAGCAGCGGCACGTTGCCGCGGGTCTCCCAGTTGCCCTCCATCGCCGCGACCTTG
>CALKJX010000224.1 GCA_937995555.1 uncultured Elioraea sp. | reverse complement strand
CGTCGTCGTGCTGCCGGCCGTGCAGGCCGAGTTCGGCGTGACCCGCGGCGACGCCTCGCTGCCCTATACCTTGACCATGCTCGGCTTCGCCTCGGGCAATGTGCTGCTGGGCCGGATCATGGATCGGACCGGCGTGATCCCGCCGCTGCTTGCGGGGATCGTCTGCCTCGCCGCCGGCTATGCCCTCGCCGCGACGGTCGGTTCGATCGTGCCCTTCGCGATCCTGCAAGGCTTGATCGGGTTCGGTGCGGCCGCGACCTTCTCGCCGCTGATCGCCGATCTCTCGCACTGGTTCCGCCGCCGCCGCGGCATCGCGGTGGCCGCCGCCGCGACCGGCAACTATGTCGCCGGCGCGTTCTGGCCGCTGGGGATGCAGCTCACCCTGCCGGCCCATGGCTGGCGCACGACCTATCTCGCCATTGGCGCGATCTGCCTGCTGCTGATGACACCGCTCGCGGCAAAGCTGCGCGCCCGCCCGCCGCCGATCGCCGGCGCGGCCGAGGCGGCAGCGCAGGCCAGCCGTCTGACCGCCGCCGGGCTGACGCCGCGCTCGTTGCAGATCCTGCTCTCGATCGCCGGGCTCGGCTGCTGTGTCGCCATGTCGATGCCGCAGGTGCACATCGTCGCCTACTGCGTCGATCTCGGCTTCGGGGTCGCGCGCGGCTCGGAGATGCTCGCGCTGATGCTGGCGGGCGGTGTGGTGAGCCGGCTCGCCTCGGGGTTCCTGGCCGACTACATCGGCGGCGCGCGCGTGCTGCTGCTCGGCTCGGTGCTGCAGGGCCTGTCGCTCGCCGCCTACATCCCGTTCAACGGGTTGGCCTCGCTCTATGTCGTCTCCGCCATCTTCGGGCTGTCACAGGGCGGGATCGTGCCGTCCTACGCGATCATCGTGCGCGAGTACCTGCCCGCGCACGAAGCCGGGCGGCGGGTCGGCATCGTCATGACCATGACGATCATAGGCATGGCGCTCGGCGGCTGGCTGTCGGGGGCGATCTATGACGCGACCGGTTCCTACCGCGCCGCGTTCCTGAACGGCATCGGCTGGAACGTGCTCAACATCCTGATCGTACTGTTCATTCTCGGCTCGGTCGCGCGCCGGCCCGGGCCGCAGGCGGTGACCGAGCCGTCCCGCTAGACGGTCGCCGACCTGTCGCGAGAGATGCCCGGCCTCTCGCGTCCATCCCGCCCGATCAGCAAGGCCGCCAGGGCGGCCGGTTGGACGGAGGGTGTTGCGTCGCCGGCCGGCGCCATGGCGGACCTGGCTCAGGCACCGCACGATCCTGACAGCATCAGCCGCCACCTGCGGGTCGGCATCATGATCGACGGGCTGAGCGTGCGGGCCTGGGAGCGCAAGTTTGTCGAGCATCTCGCGCGCACGGAATGGATCGGCGTGGTGGTTGCCGTCGTCTGCTGGTCACCGGCCGAACGCAAGCCCTCCTGGTTCGAGAACCTCCGCGCCAGCCGCCTGCAACGTACCACCGAGCTCCAAGAGCTCTACGAATCGGGAAGCCGCCGCCTGGCAAATGCGGCCGGCAGTTATGCCGAACCCGCCCCCCTCTCGGCGACCTCCTGCATGGCATCGACATCCTGCGTGTAGTGCCGGAGCGGAACCGAGGCGCGTTCGACCGGCTGCCGGAGCCCGACATCGCCGCCTTGCGCGGCTGCGATCTCGACGTCCTCCTCCGCTTCGGCTTCCGCATTCTCGAGGGTGCCGTCCTGGGCGTGCCCCGGCACGGCGTCTGGTCCTATCACCACGGCGATCCGGCGCGCTTCCGCGGCGGCCCGTCGTGCTTCCGGGAGATCGTCCGAGGTGAACGGTCGGTCGGTGTGGTGCTGCAGCGGCTCACCGAAACGCTCGATGCCGGCGAGATCCTCTACCGGTCGACCTCGGGCTGCGCCCCGACACTCCGGGTGGACCGTGTGCGGGGCCCGCATTACCTGAAGTCGGCCCGGTTCGTGCGATGCAGCCTGGAGCGGCGGTACCGCACCGGCTCGCCCATCCGCGCTCAGGGCGCCGAGGCACAGCCTCTGCCGCCAGGCCCGATCACGCGCAAGCCAGGCAACCTGCGCGCCGCCGCGGTGCCCGGACAGATGGCGGTGCGCACCGCGCTCGCCAATACGGGCCATCTCTGTCGCCACGACATCTGGTCCATCGTGCTGCGGCAGGCGAGGCCGCTGCTCGCGCCGTCCGCCGAGCCGTCGCGCCGGTCCTGGCGCGGATCGCCGGCCAGGGCTGACAGACCGCCGATCCGTGCCTGTTCACCTGGGAGGAGCGGCTCTACTGCTTCTTCGAGCGTTCGCCGATCGGGCGGCATCGCGGCGAGATCGCGGTGGTCCGCGTGCTGGAAGACGGTCGGCTGACGGAGCCGCAATCGATCCTGAGGGCGGCGCACCACCTCTCCTATCCCTTCCTGTTTGTCTGGGGAGGGCGGTCGATGATGCTGGTCGAGAGCGCCGACTCCGGTGCGCTCGGCCTGTTCGAGGCCGACGCCTTCCCGCTGCTGTGGCGCCGACGCGCGACGCTGCGCGACGGCCAGCGCGCCTACGACCCGACGCTGCTGCACTGGGAGGGGTTCTGGTACCCGTTCGTCGCGATCGAGGAGGCGGGCGGCGGGCCGAACGACGAGATGTTCGTGTTCATGGCCAAGACGCCGGTCGGACCGTGGCGGCCGCATGCCCTCAATCCGGTCGTGTCCGATTGCCGCAGCGCGCGGCCCGGCGGCGCCCTCTTCGTCGACGACGGCACGCTGATCGGACCGGCCCGGGATTGCAGCGGCAGCCACGGGCGGGCGCTCAATCTCTGCGCGATCGACCGCCTGACGCCGCAGGATTTCGCCCAGCGCGTGGTCGGCCGGATCGAACCCGCCTCGGTCGGCGGTTCCATCGGTTGCCACACGCTGTCGCGCGCCGGCGGCATCGAGGCGATCGATCTGCGCCGTCGGGCCTGGCGATGGCCGCGACTGCGGAGGACTGGCTGACAGGACGGAGCCGCACGCCGTGACGGCCGGTGAGGAATCGCGCGATCTGGCGAGGCTGCCGATCGGGGAGCTGCGCGAGCGCGCGCAGCAGCCGGAGCGAAGTCGCAACGCTCCGGGTGGCGCCCCGTTCGGCGACTGGGTGTCGCCCTTCCTCACCCGCGCCTTCCCGCGCCATGGCGTCAGCCCGACGCTCGGCACGATCGGGATGCCCATCGCCGGCCTGACGGATGCGCTGCTGCCGCTCTTCGGCGACGGCTGGTCGGTCGCCGCCGCGCTCTGCTTCGTGATGTTCTACGTGCTCGATTGCGTCGATGGCGAGGTGGCGAGGCTGCGCGCCGCCGATCGGCATTTCTGGTCGTTCCCGGACTTCTTCTTCGGCGCCTGGGTGATGGTGCTGTTCGATGTCTCGCTCGGCATCTACGGCTTCCGGTTCACGGAAAGCCCCTGGATGCTGCTTGCGGGGACGCTGCTCGCGCTCGCACTGCTGACCAGGAAGCTCATCGATGTCTGCCACGTGTTCCTCACGGCGGAGCAGATCGTCACCGCCGACTCCACGAAACGCGCGCTACGCGGCGCAACCGGGCGTCGATCCCGCCGCCGCGCCGCTTCCCCCCGCCGCGCCCGCGATCCTCACCAGCCGCCGCCAGGCGATCGCGCGCTCGGGCGGGCCGGTGGGCGTCGTCCGCGCCGCGCTGGCCAACTTCCACCTCGCGATGCTCTGCTTCGCCGTGCTCGCGATCCTCGATCTCATGATCGGGCCGTGGCGGATCGCAGAGACGCCACCCGACCTGAAGACGCTGTTCCTGCTGCTCTACCCGCCCCTCTACCTCGCGCACGTGGGCGACCACTTCGTCTTCCTGTGGCGAGGCGGCTTCGCCACCCGATCCGCGGCGCTGCTCCGACGCCTCGCGTGCTGGGACGCGTGATCCGCGCCAGGCGCCCGAAGCCACGCTCGCCGCCGGAACGGACGCTCCGGCTACCAGTAATTCACCCGCGGCCAGACCGCGACCACCTCGTCGGAAGCGCCGTCCACGACGTGATAATGGGGGTGTGCCGCAGCGGTATGGCAGGAGTGGTTCGGCAAGACGCGCACCCGCGCCCCGACCGGCAGCGCATCGAACGGCAGCGGGCGGTCGCACTCCACGACACCGTGCTCCTGATAGGTGCGTGTCACGATCGCGTCGCCGAACACGGGGCGCCCTGCCAGATCGACCACCAGGCCGAAGCCGTAATCCTTCGCCATGGTCTGCGTGCCGCGGTCCTTCGACAGCGCGAGCGCACCCGCGTCGATGAGAAGGCGGTTCTGCGCCGGCCTGCGCCCGATCACGCTCGCCAGCACGGAGACCGCGACGTCCTCGATCGGCTGGGTGTGAAGTTCGACCTGCATCAGGTCGCCAAACATGTACACACCTGCGCGCACCTCGGTGACACCGGCGAGCGAAGCCGCGTTCAGGACGCTCGGCGAGGAGCCCATCGAGACGATGGCGACCTCGTTGCCGGCCGCCCGCAGCCGCTCGGCCGCGCGCACGATGCCCGCGCGTTCGTTCTCGGCAACCTGCCGGATCTCCTCGATGCTGCGCCCGGCATAGGAGTGGCCGCCATGCGTTAGCACGCCGGCCAATCTGCTGCCCAGCGCGGAGGCGATGGCCGGGACCGTCTCGTCATCGGGCGTGAGACCACCGCGGCCGGCACCGGTATCGATCTCGATCAGCGCGCGGATGCTGCCCGGATGTGCCGCCACCGCGCGCGCGGCCTCCAGGTCGTCGGTGATGACCTTCACGTCCGCACCCTTGGCGTTCAGCGCCGCCACCGCGTCGAGCTTCGCCGGCACGATGCCGACGGCGTAGATCTGATCGCGAAACCCGGCCTCGGCGAGGTACCGCGCCTCGGCCAAGGTGCTGACAGTGATCGGTCCGAAACCGGGCGCCGCCAGCATCGCGACGTCGATGCTCTTTGCGGTCTTCAGATGCGGGCGCAGTGTCACGCCGTGGCGTGACACTGCCTCGGCCATCATGCGCAGGTTGCGCAGCAGCGCGGCACGGTCGAGCACCAGGGCCGGCGTGGGAAGATCGGCGAGGCGCATCACTGCTTCCTGATCTCGTGGGCAAGGAACCGGCCGTCGTTGAACGCCACCACCGTCATGCCCTGCCGTGCCGCGTACACGTAGGAGGGATAGTAGACGAAGATGATGATCGTCTCCTCCTCGAGCGCGATGCGCGCGGCTTCGACGAACAGGGCATTCCGCTTCGCGTCATCCATCGTGGCGAGCGCCTCGCGCACGAGAGCGTCCGCGCGCGGCGAGGCATGGCGCGTGCGGTTGGCGCTGCCCAGGCCTCCTGCGCGATCGAAGGAGTGCACGAGTGCGCGGTACATGGTCGAGACATCCGCCGCGCCGTACTGCGCGGCCATGATGCTGAAGGCCTGGCGGCTGGCCTGGGCGAAGAACGTGGCGTTGGGCTGGAGGGCGACCTCGGTCTGCACGCCGATCCGGGTCCAGAACTGCGCGATCGCCTGCGCGACCTTGTCGTCGTTCGGGTAGCGGTCGTTGGTCGCGTGCAGCGTGACGCGGAACCCGTCCGCGAACCCGGCCTCGGCAAGCAGCGCGCGCGCCCGGTTCGGATCGTAGGGCGTGGGCTTGAGGTTGGGGTTGGTGCCGGGGGTACCGTCGGGCAGCAGGTTCGCCGCCGGCGTGGCCGCGCCCTCCAACACACGCCCCACGATCGCCGTGCGGTCGATCGCGTGGCTCAGCGCCTTGCGCACGCGCACGTCCTTCAGGGGGTTGGGGGTGATCGGGTTGCCCGCCCGGTCGCGCACGAAGGGCGATGCGTCGCGATCCATGTCCATGGCGACATACATCACGCGACTGCCAGGGATCTGCGTCACGGCGACACGACTGTCGGTGCGCATCCGCGGCAGGTCGGCGAGCGAGACCTCGTCGATCGCCTGCACCGCGCCCGAGAGCAGCGCCGCCGTGCGCGCGGCGTCGTTGGACACCGTGCGGATGGCCACGCGCGTCCACGGGCTCTTCTCACCCCACCAGTGCGGGTTGGCGCGCAGTTCCAGCACCTCGCCCGGACGCCAGGTCTCGAGCACCCAGGGACCGGAGAACACGGCCGCACGGCCGGCATTGAAGTCGTCGGTGCGTACGCCCTCACCGAGCGATCTGGGCACGATGAAGATGCGCGCCAGGTCCACCGGAATGAACGGATAGGGCGTCCGCGTACGGATGCGCACGGTGCGCGGATCGACCACCTCAACCGCCTCGATCGCGCGGGTGAAGATGACGTAGCTGCCGGGGCTGCCTTCGATCCGCGGCACGCGCCAGAGGCTGAAGGCGACATCCTCGGCGGTCACGGGCGAACCGTCGGAGAATCTCGCCTCGGGGCGCAGCGTGAACTCCCAGGTGCGGTCGTCCAGCGCGCGCCAGGACTGCGCGAGCCCCGGCGTCATCTCCTTGGTCGGTCCCTCGCGGATGAGCCGCCAGTAGAGGTGTTCGAGCGTGTTGTCGGTCTCGCCGGCGAAGCGGAAATGCGGATCGAGCGAGGAGGGGCCGAGCTTGATCCCCATGGTCAGCGTCTCGGCCATCGCGCCGCAAGCGATCGTGGCGACGGCAACGGCGGCCAGCAGTGTTGTTCTCATCGTCGTCCTCCCTCGTCGCGCCGGAGTGTCGGATGAAGTGCTCAGCGCCGCAACTGCCGCGGGGACCATTTGACCCCCTCGTCCAGCGGGATCACCGGCCGTGGCAGGCGCTTCCACTCGAACCGGCTGAGGATGGGGCTGGTCAGCCCCGGCGCATCGACCTCGATGATGCGGTCATGCGAGAAGAACTCGTCGAAACCGCCGCGGAAATGCCCGCGCGACTTCACCACCACCGAGCGCGCGGCACCGATGTCGAGCCCGAACATCTCGAAGAACGCGGGGTCGGCGCATTGCGTACGGTAGGACACCACGACCACGGTGATGCCGCCGAGATCGAGCGCGGCGGAGGGGCCGAGCCGCATGTCGCGGCCGGCGAAGATGCCACGCCGGCCCGTCACGCGACCGTCGGACAGCGCGCGCACCGTCGCCGGCGCGGAAAAGGGCTTGGAGAACGCATTCGTCTCGGCGGTGTTGAACCGGGCCTCGATGCGCGCGCCCACGCCCGCGGCACGAGCGGCCGTCGCGAGCGGCGGGTCATAGATGATGCCGACGAGACAGCCCTTCACGCCGGCCAGGTGGAACGCCTCCAGGATCCACATCGTGTTGCCGCGCCCGCCCCCGCCGGGATTGTCGGCGACATCGGGAAAGCAGAGCGCGGGCTTCGACGGGTCATCCGCGACCGCCTTGGCCATCGCGGCGGCCTCGTCCAGCGCGGTGAGCTTCGCGCGGAACCGCTTGCGGTTCGACCAGCCGAGGGTTGCGATCTCCTCGGCCAGCGCCGCCGCCGTCGCCTCGTCACCCTTGCGCGCGGTCACCACCACGGCGAGGCCGTTCTTCGGCGTGTCGCTGTAGGCGAATCCGCCCATCACCGAGACGTTCAGGATGCGCCCGACGCAATCCGGCTCGGCGATGCGCCGCTGGCCGAGATCGATCATCTCCCCATACGGGCGATCGGTCGCATCCCTGCTGGTCAGCATGGTCACGGTGGGGGGAATGATCGGCAGACGGATGAAGGTGCGCGTGGTCTTCGCACCCCGCAGCAGGGCGCGCACATGCCCGGCCGCCTCCTCGCCGCGCTGCCACATGTCGAGATGCGGGTTGGTGCGGTAGCCGACGAACACATCCACGCTCTGCACCATCGCCTCGGAGATGTTGGCGTGCAGGTCGAACGTCGCGACCACCGGCACGTCCGGGCCGACGACGTCGCGCACCATCGCCAGCATGTCGCCGTCGGGATCAGTGCGTTCGGTCGAGAGCCCGGCACCGTGCATGCACGCATACACGGCGTCCAACGGGGCGGCGCGCTCAAGGCCCTTGCGCCAGATGCGCATCATCTCGGCGAAGGTCTCCTCCTCCACAGGCCCGTTGGGTTCGGCCATCGCCAGCAGGATCGGCACCGGCTGCCACGGCCCCGTGGCGTCCATCGCGGCGACGAAGCCGGGCACCTCGCCGAGCGCGATCGGCGTCGCGCAGCGCGCATCGGCGATGATCGCGTCGCGTTCGAGCCAGACGCAGGACTCGAAATCCGCGCGCGTCGCCGGCGGAGCGAAGGCGTTGCACTCGATCGAGAAGCCGAGGATGGCGATGCGCGGCGGCGGCTTCTGGGCCATCAGAGCGTCATTCCCATCAGTTCGGCGATGCGCGGCGTGGCCTTGAGCCCCGTTCCGGTCAGCACCAGCACGGTCGTCTGCTCGGTGCCGATCGTGCCGGACGCGCTGAGCTTGGCCAGGGCCGCGGCGGCCGAGGCGCAGGTCGGCTCGACATAGATGCCGATCCGGGCGAGCGCGAACAGCGCCGCCTCGATCTCGGCCTCGGTTACCGTCACCGCCCCACCCTCGGACTCGCGCAACGCGCCGAGCACCTCGCGCAGACGGATCGGGCGGGCGATCGCCGTGCCCTCGGCGATGGTGGGCGCGATCTCGCACGCGACCGGCTCGTCGCTGCCGGCGAGGAACGCCGCCGCGATCGGCGCGACATTGGCGGGCTGCACGGCGAACAGCCGCGGCATCCGGTCGATCGCGCCCGCGCGCAGCAGTTCGCCGAAGCCGATCCCGCAGCCGAGCACGTTCGAACCCGCGCCGCAGGGGATGATGATGTTGTCGGGGGCGCGGAAGCCCAGGTCCTCCCACAGCTCGTAGGCCAGCGTCTTGGTGCCGTGCAGGAAGAACGGATGCCAGTTGTGCGAGGCGTAGAAGATGCGCTCGGCCTGGCGCAGCGCCGCATCGGCGCAGTCCTGCCGGCTGCCGGGCACGAGCTCGATCTCCGCGCCGTGCGCCTTCATCTGCACGGTCTTGGCGGGCGAGGTCGAGGCCGGGACCAGGATCTTCGCGCGCATTCCGCCGGCGGCGGCGTAGGCGGCGATCGCCGCGCCGCCATTGCCGCTGCTGTCCTCCAGAACCGCGCTCACGCCCTGCGCGCGCAGCCCGGACAGCATCACCGAGGCGCCGCGATCCTTGAAACTGCCTGTTGGTGCGAACCATTCGAGCTTCAAGAGCGCGCGCGTGCCGTCGAGCCGACGCTCGATCAGCGGCGTACAGCCCTCGCCCATGGTGATCGGCGCGACCTCGGATCCGAAGGGAAAGGCCCGACGGTACCGCCAGAGGCTGCGCGTCCCGCGGTCGATCGCGTCGCGCCCGATGCCGGGCAGCGGCGTGAGCAGCAGCGGGTTGCCGTCATCGGAGCGCCAGCGTGGGATGGCGAGCGGAAAGGTCCGCCCGGTGCGGGGATCGAGATAGGCGGGGGTCATGCGCGCGGAGGGTTGCCGAAGCGCGGGCCGGCTGCAAGGCCGCCGCGTTTCCGCACGGGAACAGGACCGCATCGTGAGGACGATCTGGCATTGTCACATCGCCGTTTCGCTGGATGGCCTCATCGCCAAGCCCGACGGTTCGGTGGACTGGCTCGCCGCCTATCCGGCCGAGGATTTCGGTATCGACACCTTTCCTGCGAGCGTGGACACGATCCCCATGGGGCGTGCCACCTGCGAGGCGGTGCATCGGCTTGGCGATTGGCCCTGTGCGGGCAAGCCGACCGTGGTCGCTCCCTCGCGCACATCGCCCGCCCCGCCGGACGGGGTGGAAGCACGCAGTGGCGAGCTCGGTGCGATTGTTGCCGAGCCGGAGCGGCGCCGGCCGGAGCAGGTTCGGATCGGGGGCGGCGGGCAGATCGTGCGAGGCATGCTCGCCCTTGGTCGGCTTGACGTGCCGGAGATGGCCCTCATCCCGGTCGTACTCGGCGACGGCATTCGCCTCTTCCCAGCGGGCACGCCGGAGACCACTCTGCGTCTGGTCCGGTGCGAGGCCGAGCCGCGCAGCGCCCTGCACCTCGTTTGTGAACGCGCGGCATGATGCTGTGACGGAAGGAACATCGGCCCCAATGACCGACGACCTCGGCGAGCGCACGCTCCGCCTTGCTCGCGACCTGATCGCGATCGACAGCCGGAGCCCGGTCAGCAACATCGCGGTCGCCGAACGGATCGAGGCCGAGCTCGCGGGATTCGAGGTCGAGCGGCTCGATTGGACCGACCCGAACGGCGTGCCCAAGCGGGCGCTGGTCGCGCATCGCGGCCCGGCGCGCGGGGGGGCCGCCTTCAGCGCGCACATGGATACGGTTCCGGAAACCGGCTGGACCAGCGATCCCTGGACCCCGCTGGTCGCCGACGGGATGCTGCACGGCCTCGGCGCCTGCGACATGAAGGGGCCGCTGGCTGCCAGCCTGGTCGCCGCCCAGGCCGCGCCCACTGCCCTGCCGCTCAGCCTGCTCTACACCTTCGACGAGGAGACCACGAAGGCGGGCGCGCGGCTGATCGCCGAGAAGAGCGCGCTGATGCGGCGGTTCACGCCCAAGGGCATCGTGGTGGTCGAACCCTCCGCCATGCAGTGCGTGCGCGGCCACCGCGTGCACGTGCAGTTCACCGCGACCGCCACGGGGGTGCAGGCGCATTCCTCGACCGGCCAGGGCAGGAACGCCAATCTCGACCTGATCCCGTTCCTCAACGCGCTGCTGCCGATCCACCGGCGCCTGCGCGAGGACCCGGCCTGGCAGGATCCGGCCTACGACCCGCCGTTCAGCGACTTCAACATCGTCATCGACAACCACGGCACGGCGGCGAACGTGACGGTCGCGCGGGCGACGGCGCACATCAAGTTCCGCTACAGCCGCAACGTCGATCCGGCGCCGGTGATCGCCGCGGTGCGCGCGGCGGCGGAGCGCCACGGGATCGCGCTCGAGGAGCGGCACGAGGGCGCGCCGCCGCAACTACCGGAGGACCATCCGCTGGTCGCCGCCGCCGTGGCCGAGACCGGCAAGCCGGCCAGGACCGCGCCCTACGGCACGGATGCCTCGGAGTTGCAGGCGATCGCACCCTGCATCGTGCTCGGCCCGGGCGGCGTCGACACGGCGCACACGCCGAACGAGCGTGTCGCGGTGGCCGATCTCGCCGCCGCGCCACCGGTTCTGCTCCGGCTCGCCGCGCGCATCGCCGCGCTGCCGTGACGGCGCCATGGCGGTCGTTCGATCGCCTGCGGCCGCGCCCTGTTGCACCGCCAAAGACCCTATGGTAACCCCGCCGCGCCTGCGGGGGCTCGCCCCGCGGGACGTGTTTTTCGTGCCGGTGCCGATCGCGCGCCGCACCAGAACGGGGACCGGGTCTGCGTGCCGGAGACCAATCCGCAAGTCGCCGAGATCGCCGCCGCGCTCAGGATGGCGCGTGAGGCCCGCGCCGCCGTCGATGCCATTCCCGCGCGCTACGCCGGCGGGCTGATGGCGCTCGCACGCGAGTTCTTCGAGAAGGGCGATACCGGCGTCTATGACCGGATCGCCGCCGGGCTCGACGCCGTCGCGGCGGCGATCGAGCAGAACCGCGGCTTCCGCCACACGCTGGAAAGCCCGCTCATCCCCGCCGACGCGCAGCTCAAGGCCGTGCTTGCGGTGCTCGACAACCCGGCGACCGGCGTCAGCGTCCCGCGCGAGGTGCGCAACTTCGTCGGCGTGGTGATCCGCAACCGGCGCGCCGCCATGCTCGCGCGCATCATCGCCGCGTTCCGCGCCCTCGATGCCGAGCGCCGCGGCGAGGAGCAGGCCGAGGTCGTCTCGGCCGTGCCGCTCGACGACACCCAGCGCGCACAGCTGCTCGCCTCGCTGAACCGCGCGGGCCACGCCCGCGTGCGCCTGACCGAGCGGGTCGATCCCGCCATCCTCGGGGGGCTCGTGCTGAAGCTCGGCTCGCGCCTCTACGATTCCTCAATCAGGAGCCGCCTCCAGCGGCTCGCCCATGCCATGAAGGGGGCCGCCTGACATGGAGATCCGTCCCGCCGAGATCTCGCAGATCCTGAAGCAGCAGATCGCCAGCTTCGAGGACGAGGCCGACGTCGCCGAGGT
>CALKJX010000223.1 GCA_937995555.1 uncultured Elioraea sp. | reverse complement strand
GTCGTCATGGCCGCAGAAGGGACAGCGCATCGGCGGCTCGGCGCGATAGACCGGGAAACGCGCGCAGAGCGCCTTCACGCGTTCGGCCACCGCGCGCTCGGCCGCGTCGTTCGACCCGTCATTGGATCTCGCGAGCCCGTCCAGCACCTCGCCGATCATCCGTCCGACCTCGCGGAACTCGGCGACCCCGAAGCCGCGCGTCGTGGCGGCCGGCGAGCCGAGCCGGATGCCGGACGTCACCATGGGCTTCGCCGGATCGAACGGGACCGCGTTCTTGTTGCAGGTGATGTGCGCGCGCTCGAGCGACGCCTCGGCCGCCTTGCCGGTGAGGTTCTTCGGCCTGAGATCGACGAGGATCAGGTGGCAGTCGGTACCGCCCGTGACCACGCCGAAGCCCTGGCCCTGCAGCTCATCGGCGAGCGCGCGGGCGTTCTCCAGCACCTGCTTCTGATAGGCCCGGAAGGCCGGCGTCAGCGCCTCGCCGAAGGCCACCGCCTTGGCGGCGATCACGTGCATCAGCGGCCCGCCCTGCAGGCCAGGGAACACGGCCGAGTTGATCTTCTTCCCGAGCGCCTCGTCGTCGGCGAGGATCATGCCGCCGCGCGGCCCCCGCAGCGTCTTGTGCGTGGTGGTCGTGACCACATGGGCGTGCGGGAACGGGCTCGGGTAGATGCCCGCGGCGATCAGCCCGGCGAAATGCGCGACATCGGCCATCAGATATGCGCCGACGCTGTCGGCGATCGTCCGGAATGCAGCAAAATCAATCGCTCGCGGGATGGCGCTGCCGCCGACCACGATCATCCTCGGCTTGTGCTCCGCGGCCAGTCGCGCCACCTCGTCCAGGTCGATCAGGCTGTCCTCGCGCCGGACGCCGTAGGTGACCGCCTTGAACCACTTGCCCGACAGGTTCACTGGGGCGCCGTGCGTCAGATGCCCGCCGGCTGCAAGGTCCATGCCGAGGATCGTATCGCCGGGGTTCAGGAGCGCCAGCATCACCGCCTGGTTCGCCTGCGCGCCCGAATGCGGCTGTACGTTCGCGAAGGCGCAGCCGAACAGCTTGCGCGCCCGTTCGACCGCCAGCGTCTCGACCTTGTCCACCTCGGCGCAACCGCCGTAGTAGCGCCGTCCCGGATAGCCCTCGGCGTACTTGTTTGTCATCACCGAGCCCTGAGCTTCCAGCACGGCGGCGGAGACGATGTTCTCCGAGGCGATCAGCTCGATCCCGTCCTGCTGGCGCGCGAGTTCCCCGGCGATCGCCTCGGCCACCGCCGGATCGACCTCGGCGAGCGGGGCGGTGAAGAAGCGCGTGCGGCTGTCGGCGGGTGTGGCGACGTTCATCGGGCGGGCTCCAGGGCGGGCGTCAGCTTGGCGAGGCGACGGTCGTGCCGACCGCCCTCGTAGGGGGTGGCGAGGAAGGCGCGCAACGCATCAAGCGCGGGCTCGACGCCGGTCATGCGCGCACCCATCGCCAGCACATTGGCATCGTTGTGCGCGCGGGTGAGCCGCGCGCCGGTGGCGTCGTGCACCAGCGCGCAGCGGATCGACGGATGGCGGTTGGCAGCGATCGACATGCCGATGCCGGTGCCGCAGACCAGCACGCCGAAGCGCGCGCGGCCCTCGGCCACCGCGCGGCACACCGCATGGGCGAAATCCGGGTAGTCGACCGAAACCGTCCCGTCCGTGCCGAAATCGAGCACCGGGTGGCCCAGCTCGCGCAGCGCCTCGGCAAGCGCCGCCTTGAGCGGAAAGCCGGCGTGATCGGCGCCGATCGCGACCGCTGGTTTCGTTCCTGTTTCGGCCATCGGGGGAGTCCTCGCGCCCGCTTCCCGGCGGGCCGGCGCGTCATACCACGGGCTGCGGAGGGGGGGAAACCGGCACACAAGACATGGCTGGCCGAAGCCGCATCACGACAAAACCGGAGATATGGTTGCCTTGATCGCAGCATGGTGGCATGGTGCCGCAATGACGCTCGACGAGGCCGCCGACACGCTCGCCCAGCTCGGCAATCGTGCCCGCCTGGAGATCATGCGCCTGCTGATCAAGGCCGGGCCCGAGGGCCTGAGCGTGGGCGAGATCCAGGCGCATCTCGGCATGCCGGCTTCCACTCTCGCCTTCCATCTGCGCGGGCTCGTCTCCGCGCATCTCGTCACCCAGACGAAGGACGGGCGCACCGTGCTCTGCCGCCCGTGCTTCGAGGCGCTGACCGACGTGATCGCGTTCCTGCGCCAGGAGTGCTGCACCGGCCTGCCGGCCGTGGAGGACGCGTCGCGCGATGCGGCGTAATCGTCTTGCGCCCGGAAACAACGACTTTTCTGGTCCTGTGGAGATGACCCGATGACCACGACCACCCCCGCGATCGAGGCCGCGATTCCGCCGAAACCCGACTGGCGCGCGCGGCTTCGCCGCGCCGACCGCGTGGTGCTCGCGATCGGGGCACTGCTGTTCGTGCTGCTGATCGCTGCGCCGGGTCAGGCGCTGGCGAGCCTGCGCTTCCTCGCCGGCGCGCTCGCCTCGATCGCGCCGTTCCTCGCGATCTCGGTGCTGGTCGCGGGCTGGGCGAAGGCCACGGGCGCCGACCAGCAGGTCGCGCGCGCCTTCCAGGGCCGCGAGACGGTGGCAATCCTCGCCGCGGCCGGGTTCGGCGCGCTGTCGCCGTTCTGCTCCTGCGGCGTGATCCCGCTGATCGCGGGGCTGCTCGCGGCGGGCGTGCCGATCGCGCCGGTGATGGCGTTCTGGCTCGCCAGCCCGCTCATGGACCCGAACCAGTTCGCGATCCTGGTCGGCGCGATCGGGTTCGAGTTCGCCGTGGCCAAGACGCTCGCCGCGATCGCCATCGGCCTGCTCGGCGGGTTCGGCACACTCGCCATCGTCGGCGCCGGGGGGCTTGCCGATCCGCTCCGCCCGACCGTCGGCCGGCCCTCCGCCTGCCGCGCCAAGCGCTCGCTCAAGCCCCCTGCCCCGGTCTGGCGGTTCTGGACCGAGCCCGAACGCGCCCAGGTCTTCGTCACCGAGTCCGGCCGTTCCGCCTGGTTCCTGCTGCGCTGGCTGTCGCTTGCCTTCCTGATCGAGAGCCTGATGGTGGTCTGGGTCCCGGGCGAGGCGGTCGCGCGGCTGCTCGGCGACGGCAACGCCTTCGCGATCCCGCTCGCGGTGCTGCTGGGCGTGCCGGCCTATCTCAACGGCTTCGCCGCGATCCCGCTGGTCTCGGGCCTGATCGGGCTCGGCATGAGCCCGGCGGTGGGGCTGACCTTCATGCTCGCCGGCGGCGTGACCAGCATCCCCGCCGCGATGGCGGTCTGGGCCCTGGTGAAGCCGCGCGTGTTCGCCGCCTACCTGGCCTTCGCGGCCCTCGGCGCGCTTGCGGCCGGCTACGCGTTCATGGCCGCGCTGGCCTGGGGCTGACGGCATCGCGCATGCTGGGCGCGATCGCGGGCGACATCATCGGCTCGCGGTTCGAAGGGGAGCCCGCCCCTCGCCCCGGCTTCGCGCTGTTCCATCCGGACTGCCGCTTCACGGACGACACGGTCTGCACGGTCGCGATCGCCGCGGCGCTGATGGGCGATCGCGACTATGCCCGCGCCCTGCGCGCCTTCGTGCGCCGGCACCCGGATCGCGGCTACGGCGGCATGTTCCGTCGCTGGGCCCACACCGACCACGCGCCGCCATACGGAAGCTGGGGCAACGGCGCGCCGATGCGGGTCGCCGCTGTCGGCTGGCTGGCCGCCGACGAGGCGGAGGCACGCGACCTCGCCGCCGCGCAGTCGGCGGTCAGCCACGACCATCCGGACGCGATCGCCGGCGCGCAGGCCGTGGCGCTCGCGATCCTGTGGGCGCGCCGCGGCCAGCCCGTGCCGGCGCTGCGCGCGCGCATCGTGCACGCGTTCGGCTACGACCTTCGCCCGGAGACGGCGCTCGCCGCGCGGGGGTTCGACGTCTCAGCCGCCGGTACCGTGCCGCCCGCGCTTGCCGCGGTGTTCGAAGCGACGGACTGGGAAGGTGCGGTGCGCACCGCCGTCGGCCTCGGCGGTGATGCCGACACGCTCGGCTGCATCGCCGGCGCGGTGGCCGAGGCCGTGCACGGACTGCCGTCCGACATCGCGCGAACCGCCCGGGCCTGCCTGACCGAGGATCTCGACGCGGTCGTGACGCAGTTCGCGACCCTTCTCTCCGGCAGGCACTGAACGGCGGAATACCGCCATCTGGCTCGGCCCGCCGAGTGCGGGATGACGGCCGGCGACGTCCTTGAACGCGACGCCATAGCCGTGCCGTTCCGCGATCCTGCCGCACCAGGCGCGGAACGTCGCGCGGTCCCACTCGAAGCGATGATCCGGATGACGCATCCGGTGCGACGGCACGCCGAGCAGCGCGTTGAACTCGGCATTCGGCGTCGTGACGATCACGGTGACGGGCCGCGCATGCAGGAACACGGCGCGTTCGAGTGCGGACAGGCGCCCGGGCGGCAGATGCTCGATCGTCTCGACCAGCACGGCAGCGTCGAAGCCCGCGAACGCGAGCCTCGGTTCCATCATGCAGCCCTGCACCAGCATCACCTTCGCCGCAACGTCCGCGGGCAGAGTGCGCACGTGCCGGCGCGCCGTCGCCACTGCCGCCTCCGACAGGTCGATCCCGACCACGCGCCGCATATCCGGCTCGCATGCGAGCCGGATCGCCAGCGCGCCGTTCCCGCAGCCGAGATCGAGCACCGTCGTTGCGCCGGTCTCGCGCAGTGCGGCGACCACCGCCTCCAGCCGCTCCTGGTGCTTGAGCTCGGTCACCGCGGTTTGCGCGCGAGATAGACCGTCTGCGTCATGTCGCAGTGCTGCAGCGGGTTGTGGAACGTCACCGGCTCGGCACGGGCATCGGTGAAGACCGTGGCGAGCCGTTCCGTGAAGCCCTCATCGGGAACCTCGTTGGACCAGAGCCCGAACACGCCGCCGGGACGCAGATGCGCGGCCATCGCACGCAGTCCTTCGGGCGCGTAGAATCTCGCATTCGCGGGATCGAGCAGGAATTCCGGCGAATGGTCGATATCCAGCAGGATGGCGTCGAACTGCCGGCCCGGCGCGTCCGGATCGAAGCCGTCGGCCGACGCCGCGAGCGCGAAGAAATCGCCTTGCACGATGCGGCAGCGCGGATCGGCCGAGAGCGCTTCGCCGAGCGGCACCAAACCCTCGCGATGCCAGGCGATCACCGGCTCGAACAGTTCGACCACGACCAGCGCGCCGACCGCCTCGCTTTCCAGCACCGCCTGGGCGGTGTGGCCGAGCCCGAGCCCGCCGACCACCACCTCCAGCCCCTGTCCGGTCAATTCCGCGAGCCCGAGTCGGGCCAGCGCGATCTCGGAGACGGTGAACAGGCTCGACATCAGGAACTGTTCGCCGAGCTTGATCTCGAAAACGTCGCGGCCGAGCGCGAGCTCGCGCCGCCGACGCAGGCTGAGCATGCCGATCGGGGTCGGCTGGTAGTCGAGTTCCTGGAAGTAGACGCTCATCCGGCCGGCACACTGGCGGGGCGGGTCTGGTCTGGCAAGGACGCATTGCACCCGGCCGCAGGCCGGGACGGCGCCAAACCGAAGAGCCCCCGGCCCCGAACGCACTCCGTCGGAGCCGCGTGAGGGCGCAACGACGCGCGCAGCAGAACCTCGGAGCGTTTCCGACCATGAGGGAATCAGGCTAACGCGGCACGCGCTCGGCCAGCCAAGCCGGCACGCGCGCGATCGCATCCGCGCGCGCCGCCGGATCGGTGCCGACATGCGCGGTGCCGTCGCCGCGCACGGTGAAGGCGAGCCCGGTCCGCAGCCGCACGCGCGAGTCCGGCGCATCGAAACCGTGATAGGCGCCGGGATAACCGACATAGGTGACCACCGGCCCGGCTCGTCCGGCGAGCGCGCGACAGGGCGCCGGTGGCGTCCAGTCGTCGGCTTGGCCGATCAGCAGCAGAAGCGGCGCGGAGGGCGCGAAGGTCGGCGCGCGCAGCGCGCGCGAACAGCCGGGATAGAAGGCGACAAAGCCGGCAAAACCGGGCGAATCGGCGGTCGCGAGCACCGTCGAGCCGCCATGGCTCCACCCCATCAAGGTGATCGCCTCGGGCCGGACAAAGGGCTGAACGGCCAGCCAGTCCCGCGCGCTCAGCGCATCCGCACGCCGCTCGCGCCAGGGCAGGATGTGCCGTTCGCGCACGGCGCATTGCGGCCCCTGCCCGCGCGAGGTGAAACTCTCCGGCAGCAGAACGACGAATCCGGCCTCGGCAAGGCGCCCGGCCCAGTCGGCATGGCGCGGATCGAGCGCACCCGAGCGCGCATCACGCCCGCCGCAGCCGTGCAGCAGGATCACCGCCGGATGCGGTCCATGCCCCGGAGGTTTCAGCAGCACCGCATCCAGCGCGGTACCGTCGCGTGATGGCAGGTGCACCCTTTCGTACGCGTGGGCATGGATCGCCACCGACATCGCCGCTGCCAGCATGAGCGGCAGCCGCCACCGGAACCAGGAGATCATCGCCGTCCCCCCAGAAGCCGCTTGAGCTTCGCCGCCGCCAACCGCTCCACCATCGCCGGCGCGTCCGCCGGCCCTGTGGCCACTGCCTCCGCCCCTGTCGCCGGATCGACCGCCGCAACCCGCAGCCAGGCGCCGAACCGGCGATGCTCGAAGATCACCTCGCGCCCGGCTGGCGGCCCCCGCCCCGCTGCCCTATCGTCCTGGCCATCCCTCACCGGCAACTCCGGGAACACTCGCCATGTCGCACAGCCATCGTCCCGAGACCATCGTCCTGCACGCCGGCCACCGGCGCGACTCCGCCACCGGGGCGGTCGCCGTGCCGATCTACCAGACGACATCCTACCAGTTCGACAGCACCGAGCACGCGGCGAACCTGTTCGCGCTGAAGGAGCTCGGCAACATCTACACCCGGATCATGAACCCGACCGTCGACGTGCTGGAGAAGCGCGTCGCCGCGCTGGAGGGGGGCGTCGCCGCGCTCGCGCTCGGGTCGGGCCAGGCGGCCAGCACCTTCGCGGTGATGAACCTCTGCCAGGCCGGCGACAACATCGTCTCCTCGACGGATCTCTACGGCGGCACCTGGAACCTGTTCGCGAACACGCTGAAGCAGTTCGGCGTCGAGACGCGTTTCGTCGATCCGACCGACCCGGAAGCCTTCGCGCGTGCGACCGATGACAAGACGCGCTGCTACTACGCCGAGACGCTGCCGAATCCGAAGCTGCATGTGTTCCCGATCCGCGAGGTGGCCGAGCTCGGCCGCCGCCTGGGCGTGCCGCTGATCATGGACAACACCGCCGCCCCCGTGCTGTGCCGACCGATCGAGCACGGCGCCGCCGTGGTGATGCACTCCACCACCAAGTGGATCGGCGGCCATGGCACCTCGATCGGCGGTATCGTCGTCGATGGCGGCAATTTCGACTGGGAAGCGAACGCCAGACGCTTTCCGCTGCTGAACGAGCCCGATCCGTCGTACCACGGCGCGATCTGGACCCAGGCGGTGAAGCCGCTCGGGCCGATCGCCTACATCATCCGCATGCGGGTGATCCTGCTGCGCGACCTCGGCGCGCCCATGAGTCCGTTCAACGCGTTCCTGTTCCTCCAGGGCCTGGAAACGCTGCCGCTGCGGATGGAACGGCACTGCGAGAACGCGCTCAAGGTCGCCAGCCACCTCGCCCAGCACAACGCCGTCACACGCGTGATCCATCCCTCGCTGTTCGAGGGCGAGCAGAAGCGCCGGGCCGAGGCATATCTCAAGGGCGGCTACGGCAGCCTGATCGGCTTCGAGCTCGCCGGCGGCAGGGAGGCCGGGCGGCGCTTCATCGACTCGCTGAAGCTGCTCTACCACGTCGCCAATATCGGCGATGCGCGCTCGCTCGCGATCCATCCCGCCAGCACCACGCACAGCCAGCTCGACGAGCAGGAGCAGGCCGCGACGGGGGTGACGCCCGGCTATGTCCGCCTCTCGATCGGCATCGAGCACATCGACGACATCCTCGCCGACATCGACCAGGCACTGGAGGCGGCCGTCGGCGCGACGCGCAAGGCGGCGGAGTGAGCCGGTGATCCATCGCTACACCGGTCGCTTCCCCTCGGCGCGGCCGCGTCGCAACCGTCATGACGACTGGACGCGGCGCCTGGTCGCCGAGCACGCACTGACCCCGGACGACCTGATCTGGCCGATCTTCGTCCGCGAAGGGGTGGATGCGACCGAGCCCGTCGCGTCCATGCCGGGCGTGGAGCGGCTGACCATCGACCGCGCCGTGCGCGCCGCCGAGGAGGCGGTCGCCCTCGGCATCCCGGCGATCGCGCTGTTTCCCGTAACGCCGTCCGAGCTGAAGGACGAGGACGGCACCGAGAGCGGCAACCCGCAGAACCTGATGTGCCGGGCGGCGCGCGCCATCAAGGCCGCGGTCGGCGATGCGATCGGGCTGATCGGCGATGTCGCGCTCGATCCCTACACCTCCCACGGCCATGACGGCGTGATCCGCGACGGCTACGTCGCCAACGACGAGAGCGTGGCGATCCTGTGCAAGCAGGCGCTGGTGCAGGCCGAGGCCGGGATCGACGTGATCGCACCCTCCGACATGATGGACGGACGCGTGGGCGCGATCCGCACGGCACTCGACCAGGCCGGACTGATCCATACACGGATCATGTCGTATGCGGCGAAATACGCCTCGGCCTTCTACGGTCCGTTCCGCGATGCGGTCGGCTCGGGCGGCGCGCTGAAGGGCGACAAGAAGACCTACCAGATGGACCCGGCCAACACCGACGAGGCGCTGCGGGAGGTCGCGATGGACATTGCCGAGGGCGCGGACATGGTGATGGTGAAGCCCGGCCTGCCCTATCTCGACGTGGTGCGGCGGGTGAAGGACGCGTTCGGCATGCCGACCTTCGCCTATCAGGTGTCGGGCGAATACGCGATGATCGCGGGTGCGGCGCGGAACGGCTGGCTGGATGGCGAACGGGCGATGATGGAAAGCCTGCTTGCCTTCAAGCGGGCGGGCGCAGACGGGGTGCTCACCTACTTCGCACCGGCGGCGGCCAGGCTGCTGAAGAACAGATGAACCCGGGGGGGCCATTGGCCCCGCGGACCCCCCATTACTTCTGCATGATGTCGTCGTTGGTCCAGACGATCTCCGAGACATAGGCGACGTTCGCCTTGCTCAACCACTTGTCGCCCTTCTTCAGCACGTGCCCGACCTGTCCCTCGGAGGTCAGGTCGAACAACGCCTCGTAGTTCACCCCGTCGCTGCCGGCGCCGATCGACAGCCGGATGTCCGGGCGCGAGTTCTTGAAGCTGCACGGCAGAATGGGGGAGTGGCTTGCCTGGTACTCGATCGCGAAGGTGATCGTGATGATGTCGTCCTTCGTGCCGATCTCGCCCCGGTACACCCCGGCCCAGTCGCCGCCCGGGACGACGCGCTTCGCTGCGGTCCAGAGCCCGCAGAGCTCGTCATAGACCTTGCGCTCGACCGTCGAGCCGATCGAAGCGCGGAAGAAGCGATGCGGCTTCGGGTTGTCGGCGAGGAACCGCTCCTCGAGCTTGAGCCCGAACTTGCCGGCGCTCTCGACATCGAGCGCGCCGAGATGCTGGCCGGCGCGGGCGGCGAGGCCGACGATCATTCCTTCGAACCAGAGGATCAGCTCCTGCTGCGCCTTGGTGATCGCGGGCTTGAAGCCATGCGTCCACGCCACGGGCTTTGCCATGTCTTCACCTCATGTGATCGCACGCCCATTCTCGCCCGGCTCACTACACCAATGATGCCGCGCGACGAAGGCTCGACGGGCAGTCCGACATGAAACACCCGCGAGCGCGGTTCACCCCGGCAGCCCGATTCGCGATCGCCCGGACACAAGGCCGACCTCCTTGTCGAACCGGTTTCGATGCCGGCCGCGGCCAGACACCCAAACCTACTCTGCTGCGCCGCGGAGGGCTGCACCGGCGGCCAGCGGCGCCAGTGGCAGGGCCGCCGCCAGCAGCGCAGCCAGCATGGCCAGATGCGGGCGCACCGGCAGGTCGAGCGTGGCCGCCTCCACCGCCGCCGCGCCGAAGATGAGTGCCGGGATCGCGAGCGGCAGCACGAGCAGCGGCAGCAGTACCCCGCCGCGCCGTGCCCCCAGCGTCAGCGCCGCGCCCGCCGTGCCGAGCAGCGACAGCACGCCCGTCCCCATCGCCAGCGCCGCGACCAGCGTGGGGATCGCATCGGCCGGCAGGTTCAGCATGACGGCACCCGCGGGCGCGGCGAACAGCAGCGGCAGCGCGGTCGCGAGCCAGTGCGCGGCCGCCTTGGCCGCGGCGATCGCCGCAGGATGCAGCCCCGACACCAGCAACTGGTCGAGCGTGCCGTCGTCGTGGTCCGCGCCCAGCAGCCGGTCGAGCGGCAGCAGGGCGGCGAGCAGCGCGGCGACCCAGACCACGCCCGGCGCAATTCGTGCCAGCACGTTCGGATCCGGACCGACCCCGAAGGGGAACAATCCGCAGGCGAGCAGGAAGAACGCCACCGCCGCCAACGTGTCACCGGCGTTGCGACGCGCGAGCGCGAGGTCACGCCGGATCAGGGCGAACGCGGCGCTCATGCAGCCAGCCGCAGCTCGGTCGCGCCGTCCAGCGGCAGCGCCAGGTGCGAGGATGCCACCACCATCCCGCCGCGCGCGCGATGCGCGGCCAGCACCCGCCCGAGGGTGGCCACGCCGGCGACGTCGAGCGCGACCGTGGGTTCGTCGAGCAGCCAGAGCGGCCGCGCCGCCCCCAGCACCAGCCGCGCGAGCGCCACCCGCCGGCGCTGCCCGGCCGAAAGGATGCGCACGGGGTGATCCGCCAGCCCTTCGAGCTCCAGCGCCGCGAGCGCCGCCACCGCATCGCCGCCGATGATCCGCGCCTCGTGGTGCAGCGTCTCCGCCACCGTCAGCGCGGGCTTCAGCGCATCCTGGTGCCCCACCAGCGCGAGCCGCGAGGCATGGGCGATGCGATCCTCGAGCGCCGGCTGCCCGTCCCACAGCAGCATGCCATCGGCGATCCGGCCGAGCCCGGCCAGCACCCGGAGCAGGCTCGTCTTGCCGGCGCCGTTCGGCCCGGTCAGCAGCAGCGCCGCCCCGGGCGCGAGCGCGAAGGAGACGGCGGCGAACACGATCCGCCCCCCGCGCTCGCCCGCCAGTTCCCGCGCCTCGAACACCCCTGACCCTTCCGCCCCCGCATGGACGCGCCTGCACCCTATGGTGTAAGCCCTGCTCCCGCAAAGACGCCCGGGCGCTGTGGGCCTTCTGGGCGCAAACGCGGAGCGAACCCATGAGCATGATCGGGCAGGACAGCCTGAAGACCCGCCGGACCCTGACGGTGGACGGCAAGCCGTACGACTATTTCTCCATCGAGGACGCGGCCCGCGCGCTGGGCACCGACCTGACGCGCCTGCCGGTGACGCTCAAGATCCTGCTCGAGAACATCCTCCGCTTCGAGGACGGACGCAGCTACAAGGTCGAGGACGCCAAGGCGATCGCGGATTGGCTGAAGGACGCGCATTCCGAGCGGGAGGTGCCGTTCCGCCCCGCGCGCATCCTCATGCAGGATTTCACGGGTGTTCCGGCCGTGGTCGATCTCGCGGCGATGCGTGACGGCATGATCCGTCTCGGTGGCAACCCGCAGAAGGTGAACCCGCTGGTGCCGGTCGATCTCGTCATCGACCACTCGGTGATGGTCGACTATTTCGGCAAGCCCGACGCGTTCCAGAAGAACGTCGAGGTGGAGTTCGAGCGCAACGTCGAGCGCTATACCTTCCTGCGCTGGGGCCAGGAGAGTTTCAACAATTTCCGCGTGGTCCCGCCCGGCACCGGCATCTGCCACCAGGTGAACCTCGAATACCTGTCGCAGGCGGCGTGGACCTCGGAGGAGAACGGCACGAGCTACGTGTTCCCCGACACCTGCTACGGCACCGACAGCCACACGACCATGGTGAACGGCATCGGCGTGCTCGGCTGGGGTGTCGGCGGCATCGAGGCCGAGGCGGCGATGCTCGGCCAGCCGATTGCCATGCTGATTCCCGACGTGATCGGCTTCCGTCTGGTCGGCAAGCTGCCCGAGGGCGCGACCGCGACCGATCTCGTGCTGACGGTCACGCAGATGCTGCGCAAGAAGGGCGTGGTCGGCAAGTTCGTGGAGTTCTTCGGCCCCGGCCTCGCCGAACTGCCGGTGGCCGACCGCGCGACCATCGGCAACATGGCGCCCGAGTACGGCGCGACGTGCGGCTTCTTCCCGGTGGATGCGGCGACCTTGAAGTATCTCGAACTGACGGGGCGCGACGCGCACCGCATCAAGCTCGCCGAGGCCTATTGGCGCGCGCAGGGCATGTTCCGCGATGCGAACACACCGGATCCGGTCTTCACCGACACGCTCGAGCTCGACCTGTCCACCGTCGTGCCCTCGCTGGCCGGGCCGAAGCGGCCGCAGGACCGCGTGCTGCTCTCGGCGGCGAGCAAGTCGTTCAAGGAGGAGCTGACCAAGTCGCTCGGCGTCCCCGCAAACGATGTCGGCAAGCGGGTGAAGGTCGAGGGCACGAACTACGAGCTCGGCCATGGCGACGTGGTGATCGCCGCGATCACCTCCTGCACCAACACGTCGAACCCGTATGTCATGGTCGCGGCGGGGCTGGTGGCACGCAACGCGCACAAGCGCGGCTTGCAGGTGAAGCCCTGGGTGAAGACCTCGCTTGCGCCCGGCTCGCAGGTGGTCACCGAGTACCTGGAGAAGGCCGGCCTGCAGACCGATCTCGACGCGCTCGGGTTCAACCTGGTCGGCTACGGCTGCACCACCTGCATCGGCAATTCCGGCCCGCTCGACGACCACATCGCGGATGCGATTGAGAACGGCAAGCTGGTGGTGGCCTCGGTGCTGTCGGGCAACCGCAACTTCGAGGGCCGCGTGCACGCCAGTGTGCGGGCGAATTACCTCGCCTCGCCGCCGCTGGTGGTGGCCTATGCGCTCGCCGGGACGATGAACATCGACATCACCACCGATCCGCTCGGCACCGGCAGTGACGGCAAGCCGGTGGATCTCAAGGACATCTGGCCTTCGAACGCGGAGATCGCGCAGGTCGTGCACGGCACGGTCAGCCGGCAGATGTTCCAGGCGCGCTACGGCGACGTGTTCAAGGGGCCGAAGCAGTGGCAGTCGATCGCCGTGGATGGCGGCGAGACCTATCGCTGGAACGACGCCTCGACCTACGTGAAGAACCCGCCCTATTTCGAGGGCATCACGATGACGCCCGCGCCGGTGGGCGACATCACAGGGGCGCGCATCCTCGCGATGCTCGGCGACTCCATCACCACCGACCACATCAGCCCGGCGGGGTCGATCCGCAAGGCCTCGCCGGCCGGCGAATACCTGCTGGAGCGGCAGATCCGGCCGAACGACTTCAACAGCTACGGGGCGCGGCGCGGCAACCACGAGGTGATGATGCGGGGCACCTTCGCCAACATCCGCATCCGCAACGAGATGACGCCCGGGATCGAGGGTGGCGTGTCCAAGCACCATCCCTCGGGCGACATCGCGCCGATCTACGATGTGGCGATGCGCTACAAGGCGGAGGGCGTGCCGCTGGTGGTGGTCGGCGGCAAGGAGTACGGCACGGGTTCGTCGCGCGACTGGGCGGCCAAGGGCACGGCGCTGCTCGGCGTCAAGGCCGTGATCGTGGAGAGCTTCGAGCGCATCCATCGGTCGAACCTGGTCGGCATGGGCGTGCTGCCGCTGGTGTTCACGCAGGGGATGGACCGCAAGACGCTGGCGCTGACCGGCGAGGAGGTGCTGGACGTCCTGGGGCTCGCGGACCTGAAGCCGCGGATGGAACTGGAGCTGGTGATCCACCGGCCGAACGGGGCGGTGGACAAGGTGCCGGTGCTCTGCCGGATCGATACCGTGGACGAGGTCGAGTACTACCGCCATGGCGGCATCCTGCATTACGTGCTGCGTGGGATGGCGAAGGCGGCGTAGCGCTTCGTTCCAGGGATGGGGGTTC
>CALKJX010000222.1 GCA_937995555.1 uncultured Elioraea sp. | reverse complement strand
TCGGGCGTGGTGAAGGCGATCGCGTCCCAGCGCTCGCGGTCCATCAGCGCGGTCATCAGGCCGCGGCGGTAGTCGAACACGGCGCGGCTCAGGAAGTTGGCCATCGGTCGGTCCCTCTCGGTGGTGCGGCGCGGAGCATGGCAAATCGCGCGCGGGCCGCGAAGGCCCCGGCGCGCCGCGCTATAGTCCGCGCCGTTTCGCCAACCGACGCGGAAGGACGCCCGTGTCCGAGGATGACGACCCCCCGCACGCGCTCTGGACCGCACCGATCGACGAGGCGCTGACACGGCTCGGCGCCGCGCCGGCGGGCCTTTCCGCCGAGGAGGCGGCGCGGCGCCTCGTGGCACACGGTGCCAACCGGATCGAGCCCGATGGACGGCGCCGGCTCGCGCTCGACATCCTCCGCCGCCTCGCCAATCCGCTGGTGCTGGTGCTGCTGTTCGCCGCCGGCGTCTCGGCGGTGGTGCAGGACCCGGCGAGCTTCGTGATCATCACCGCAACCGTGCTGCTCTCGCTCGCCCTCGACCTGGTGCAGGAGCGCCGCGCCGAGACGAAGGCGGAGGGTTTGCGCGCGCGCGTCGCACTCCGCAGCACCGTGCTGCGCGATGGCCGCGCGGGCGAGATCCCGGCGGCCGAGATCGTGCCGGGCGACGTGATCCTGCTCGCGGCCGGCGATCTCGTCCCGGCGGATTGCCGCCTGATCGAGGCGCGCGACCTGTTCGTCAACGAGGCGCTGCTGACGGGCGAGCCCTTCCCGGTCGAGAAGGTCGCGCGCGCGCTGAGCCCGGAGGAGGCGGACGACGCCACGCGCCTCGCCAACGCGGCCTTCATGGGCAGCTCGGTGATCAGCGGCACGGCGCGCGCGGTCGTCGTCGCCACCGGCCGCGCGACCGCGCTCGGCCGCATCGCCGGCGCACTGCACCGCCCGGCCCCGCCGACCGCCTTCGCCGCCGGCCTCCGCGGCTTCGGCATGCTGATCGTGCGGCTGACCGTGCTGCTGGTGCTGTTCGCGCTGCTCGCCAATCTGCTGCTGGAACGGGCGCTGATCGACTCCTTCCTGTTCTCGCTGGCACTCGCGGTCGGGCTGACGCCCGAGCTGCTGCCGATGATCGTCTCGGTGACGCTCGCGCATGGGGCGATGCGCATGGCGCGCAAGGAGGTGATCGTGAAGCGGCTCTCGGCCGTGCACGACCTCGGCGCGATGGAGGTGCTGTGCTGCGACAAGACCGGCACGCTGACCGAGGCGCGCATCCGGCTGATCCGCGAACTCGATCCGACGGGCGCGGAGAGCCGGCGGGTGCTGGATCTCGCCTGCCTGAACGCGGCGTTCGAGACCGGCATCCGGAGCCCGCTCGACGAGGCGATCCTCGAGGCCGCGCACATCGACGCCACCGCGTGGCGCAAGATCGACGAGGTGCCGTTCGACTTCGAGCGCCGCCGCGTCTCGGTGCTGGTCGAGCGCAACGGCACGCGGATGCTGGTGGTGAAGGGCGCGCCCGAGGACGTGATGCGGCTCGCCTCGCGGATGCAGCGCGAGGGCGATGCCGCCCCGGCGCCGTTCGACGAGGACGCCCGCGCGACGGCGTCCGACGTGTTCGAGCGACTCGGCAGCGCGGGTTTCCGCGTGCTCGGCATCGCCTGGCGCGAGGTCGGCCCCGAGCACGACCATGCCGGGGTGGACGACGAGTCCGATCTGGTGTTCGCCGGCTTCGCCGCCTTCCTCGATCCGCCGAAGGAGAGCGCGCGGCCGGCGCTCGCCGCGCTCGCCCGGCTCGGTGTGGCGGTGAAGATCGTCACCGGCGACAACGAGCGCGTCACGACGCATGTCTGCGGCGAGCTCGGCCTGAGGGTGACCGGCGTGATGACCGGCGACGAGCTCGCCCAGCTCACGGACGAGGCGCTGGCGGCGCGGCTGGAGACGACGACGCTGTTCTGCCGCGTGACGCCGCCGCAGAAGGCGCGCGTGATCCGCGCGCTCCGGCGATCGGGCCGCGTCACCGGCTATCTCGGCGATGGCATCAACGACGCGCCCTCGCTGCACGCGGCCGATGTCGGGCTGTCGGTGGACGGCGCGGTCGATGTCGCGCGCGAGGCGGCGGCGATGGTCATGACGCGCAACGATCTCGGCGTGCTGGCCGAGGGCGTGCGCGAGGGGCGGCGCACCTTCGCCAACATCATGAAGTACGTGATGATGGGCACCAGCTCGAACTTCGGCAACATGGTGTCGATGGCCGCGGCCGTGCTGTTCCTGCCGTTCCTGCCGATGCTGCCGGTGCAGATCCTGCTGAACAACCTGCTCTACGACGTCTCGGAGATCGCGATCCCGCTTGATCAGGTGGACGAGGAGACGGTGTCCGCACCGTGCCGGTGGGACATGCGCTTCGTGCGCGACGTCATGCTGGTGCTGGGTCCGGTGAGTTCGGCCTTCGATCTGCTGACCTTCGGCCTGCTGCTGTTCGTGTTCGGCGCCGACGCGGCGCTGTTCCGCACCGGCTGGTTCATCGAGTCGATGGCGACGCAGGTGCTGGTGATCTTCGCCATCCGCACGGTGCGCCCGGCCTGGCGGAGCCCGCCGCATCCGCTGCTCGCGGCCGGCGCGCTCGCGGTGGTGGCAGTCGCGGTCGGGCTGCCGTTCACACCGCTCGGCGCGTGGTTCGGCTTCGTTCCGCCGTCAGCCGCGCTGCTGGCGGCGCTTGCGGCGATGACGGTCGCGTATCTGGCGGTGGTCGAGCAGGTGAAGCGTCGCTTCCATGCGCGCCATCCGCTCGCGGCGGGTACGGCGGCTCAGCGCCTGAGCAGCAGCAGATAGGCGGGCACGGCGAGCGCAGCGAAAGCCTCGGCGAGCGGCACGTCGGCCTCGCGATACCAGTGCGCGCGGTGCAGCAGGTTGAGCGTGCCGAGCGTGCGGCCGTCCCACACCACCGGCACGTTCAGCACCGAGTCGCAGCCGAGCGAGGCGATCAGTTCGTGGTCGAAGAACACCGCGCGGATGTCCTCCGCCGTGCGGCCGATATAGGCGCGCTGGTCGCGCAACACCTGCCGCGTCCAGGGCGTGGGGTTGAGCGGCTTGCGGCCGCCGACGGGATACTGCGTCGGGTGGCTGGTCCAGAAGCGCTCGCTCTCGCCGGTGTCGTGATGGTGCAGCAGCACGGTGAACAGGATGTGGCCGATCGCCTCGCCCATCGCGGCCTGCAGGGCGGCGAAGCTGGCGCGCGGCTGGCCCTCGCGGCGGAGCGCATGGGCGACGGCGAGCAGGTGCGGCAGCGGATCGGGTCGGTCGGTCATGGCGCGCCTGGCAGTCTGTGGCGGATGTGGCGTTCCGGGAACAGGCCCTGCGGACGGAAGCGCAGCAGCACGATCAGCAGCGTGGCGATCAGGAACTCGCGCACCGCGGCGATCTGCACCGCGGCGAGGCCGGGAATCCCGGCGACGACGAAGCGCGTGCCCTCCATGAAGGCGACGACCAGTGCTGCGCCGATCACCGCACCTGCGTTCGTGCCGGTGCCGCCGGCGGTGAGTGCCAGCACGATGTAGATGGTGATCAGCGGCACGAAGCCCTCGGGGGCGATATAGGCGTTGTAGTGGCCGTAGAGCGCGCCGGCGAAGCCGGTGATCGCTGCCCCCACCGCGAAGGCCTCGGTCTTGAAGCGCAGCACGGGCTTGCCGGCGACCGTGGCCACCTGGTCGTCGTCGCGGATCGCGCGCAGCACGCGGCCATAGGGCGAGTGGCGGATGCGCTGGCAGATCAGGTAGACGATCAGCACGGCGAGCGCGGTGATGCCGAGGAAGATCAGGTTGAAGGTGGCGGGTGCCACTTGGCCGCGCCAGGGCCCCGGGATCGCGGAGATGCCATCGGTGCCGTTGGTGAAGCGGATCTCGTTCGAGGCGATGATGCGCACCACCTCGGAGAAGCCGAGCGTGACGATCGCGAGGTAGTCGCCCTTCATCTTCGCGGTCAGCCGCGCGACCAGCGCGCCGGCGGTCGCGGTGACGATCACGGCGGCGAGGATGCCCAAGGGCATCGGCCAGGTGGCGTGGCGCACGGTGAGCAGGGCCGAGGTGTAGGCGCCGACCGCCATGAAGCCGACCAGGCCGAGATTGATCATCCCGGCCATGCCCCAGATCACGTTCAGCCCGAGCGCCATCAGCCCGTAGAGCCCGGCGAACACGGCCATCGCGACGAGGTAGTTCTGCATCAGAAGGCGCGCTCCCCGAGGATGCCTCTGGGCCGGAAGATCAGCACGACCAGGATGGCGATGAAGCCGACCGCGGTGCGGTAGGAGGCGTCGAGGATCAGGATCGACAGCTCCTCGCCGACGCCGACCACCGCCGCGCCGACCACCGCGCCGGGGATGCTGCCCAGGCCGCCCACCACGGCGGCGGCGAACACCGACAGCACGGCGCGGAAGCCGGTCAGAGGGTCGATCGAGGTGTCGAGGCCGAGCAGCATCCCGCCCACGCCCACCAGCCCCATGCCCATGAACGAGCCGAGCCGCGCGACCGTGTCGGCGTTGATCCCCTTGATGCCGGCAAGCATCGGGTTGTCGGCGACCGCGCGCATCATCTTGCCGGTGCGGGTGAAGGCGAGGAACAGGAACACCGCCGCCATCACCGCGACGCTGATCGCGGCGTTCTCGACCTGCTGGGGGCCGACGCGCAGGAAGGCGAAGCCGAGATCGAAGCGCCAGTCGCGCCAGACCGGCAGGTCGTAGCCGCGCAGGTCGTTGCCGAAGAAGAAGCGGATGACGTTCTCGAGCGCGATGGTCAGCGCGACGGCGGCGATCGCGGCGGTGAGCGGCCCGGTGCGGCGCAGCGGCTTCATCACCACCTCGTCGCACGCGACTCCGGAGAGGGCGGGGATGATGAAGGCGAGCAGCAGGCTCGGGATGACCGGCAGGCCGAACCAGACATTCGCGACATAGCCCGCATAGGCGCCCATCGTGGCGTGCGAGGCGATCGAGAAGTTCGGGAATCGCAGCACCGCATAGATGGCGGTGAAGCCGATCGCCGGCAGCGCGAGGATGGTGCCGGCGACAAGCCCGTTGACGAGGAGCTGGGGCAGCTCCTCGATCACATGGGGCAGCACGCGCTCAGCCGATGCGCAGCGTGCGCAGCTTCGCGCCTTCCGCGATCTCGTAACGGAACGGACAGGTCAGGATGTCGCCGGTGTCGGTGAAGTCGCAGGCGCCGGAGGAGCCGGCGTAGTCGATCTTCCGGCCGTCCTTCAGCAGCCTGA
>CALKJX010000221.1 GCA_937995555.1 uncultured Elioraea sp. | reverse complement strand
TGCGCGGCGGCGGCTGGCGCGGCGGCCTCTCCTTCGTGCTCGACATCGCGATCGCCCTGCTGGCGATCGGCTGCGCGCTCTACCTGATCCTGGGCGAGGACTCGTTCTACGCCCGGTCGAGCCGCTTCCTCTGGTACGACTGGGTGTTCTGCATCGCAGCCCCCGTGATCGCGCTGGAGATGATCCGGCGCACCACGGGGCTCGTGGTGCCGATCCTGTGCATCCTCGCCTTCACCTATGTCACCACCTGGGGGCGGTGGCTCGACGGCGTGCTGCGCTTCCCCGGCCTCTCGCTCGAGATCACGCTGTTCCGCGTCTTCTATTCCGATGACGGCATGTTCGGCAACATCGCCCAGATCTCGTGGAACCTGGTGACGATGTTCATCATCTTCGGCGCCTTCCTGCAGGTCTCGGGCGCCGACCGGTTCGTGCTCGACATCGGCCGCGCGATCGCCAAGCGCATGCAGGGGGGGCCCGGATTCGTCGCCGTCATCGCCTCGGCGCTCTCGGGCACGATCTCGGGCTCGGCGGTGGCGAACGTCACCTCTACCGGCGCGGTGACGATCCCGCTGATGATCCGCGCCGGCTTCAAGCCGCATTTCGCCGCCGGGGTCGAGACGGCGGCCAGCACCGGCGGGGGCATCCTGCCGCCGATCATGGGCGCGGGCGCCTTCATCATGGCGTCCGTCACCGGCATCCCCTACCTCACCATCGCCGCCGTCTCGGCCATTCCGGCGCTGGTCTATTTCGGCGGTGTGGCGTTCGGCGTGCGCATCCACGCGCGCCGGCACGACATCCGCTTCGTGGATGCCGACGCCCCTCCCGTCTGGGAGACCGTGCGCCGCCGCGGCCTGCCCTTCCTGATCCCCTTCGCGGTGCTGCTCTATCTGCTGTTCGCCGGCATCGGCCCGGCCCATGCGGCCGGCGCGGCGACCGCGGCGGTGGTCGTGGTCTCGTGGATCTCGGACATGCCGATGGGACCGCGCCGGATCGTCGAGGCGCTGGCACTCGGCGCGCGCACCATGGCGCCGACGGCGGTGCTGCTGGTCGGCATCGGCATCATGATCTCGGCGGTCGCCACCACCGGGCTCGGCATCGTGTTCTCGATCATGATCGAGCGCTGGGCCGGCGGCAGTCTCGCGGTGGCGCTGGTGCTGATCGCGATCGCGTCGCTCGTGCTCGGCGCCGCCCTGCCGGTGACCGCGTCCTACGTCGTGCTGGCGACGCTGTCGGCGCCCGCGCTCTCCGACATGATCCTCGGCGACGCCGTGCGCACGGCGTTCGAGGCTGGCACCATCCCCGACATCGCGCGCGCGCTCGCGATGCTGGTGGCCCCGGACGTGACCCTGCCGGCGCCCGGCGCGGCGATGCCGGCGGCCGAGGCGGCGCGGCTGTTCGCCGCCTTCCCGCCCGAGATGCGCGGGCAGGTGGTGGAGGCGACACTCGCGCCCGGCGCGGCCACGCTCGCGCTCCTCTCCGCGCACATGATCATCTTCTGGCTGAGCCAGGACAGCAACGTGACGCCGCCCGTCTGCATCCCCGCCTACGCGGCCGCCGCGATCGCCAAGGCTAGCCCGATGGCGACCGGCTTCGTCGCCTGGCGGCTGGCGAAGTCGCTCTACTTCATCCCGCTGATCTTCGCCTATCAGCCCTTCCTGTCGTCCGACCCGATGGTGCAGCTCGCGATCGCCGCCTTCGCGCTGCCGGGAATCTACGCGCTGTCCGCGGCGATCGAGGGGTTCGCCGAGGCGCGGCTGAACGTGGTGGAGCGCGCCGTGCTGGCGGTCGCGGGCTTCGTGCTGATCGTGCCGTTCGGCCAGCTGGTGAACTGGATCGCGATCGCGGTGTTCATCGCGCTCATGGCGCTGAACCTGGTCAAGGCGCGCCGGGCCGCGGCTACGCCGGCAGCCTGATCCGGGCCCTGAGCCCGCCCCGCGGGCTGTCCTCCAGCGCGATCTCGCCGCCATGCGCGCGCACGATGTCGCGCGCGATCGTCAGCCCGAGCCCGGTGTGGCTGCCGCCGCCGTGGCCGGCATCGAGGCGCACGAACGGGCGGAACGCCTCCTCGCGCCGGGCGGCGGGAATGCCCGGGCCATCGTCATCGACCGTGATCTGCACCGCCTCGCCGCCGCCGCGCATCACCCGTTCGGCGGCGAGCCAGACATGGGCGGCATGACGGCGCGCATTGTCGAGCAGGTTGCCGATGCAGCGGCGCATCGCGTCGGGCCGCAACGGCAGGACGAGCGTCGCGGGCGTCTGCAGCGAGACCTCGGCGCCGGCCGCGCGCGCCTTCTCGGCCGCCTCGCTGAGCAGCAGGGCGAGATCGGTCGGCTGCGCCTGCTCCGCCCCCTCGCCGCGCGCGAAGGCGAGATAGCCCTCGATCATCCGCTCCATCTCGGCGATGTCCTCGCCGATCGCGGCGACCTCTTCGGCCTCCGCCGGGTTGCGCGTGCCCAGCATGGTCAGCGCGAGGCGCATGCGCGTGAGCGGCGTGCGCAGGTCATGGCTGACACCCGCCAGCATCTCGGTGCGCTGGGCGAGGAAGCGGCGCAGCCGCGCCTGCATCAGGTTGAACGCGGTGGCGGCCTGGCGCACCTCGTCCGCACCCTCGGGCTTGATCGGCCCGACATCGCGGCCCTTGCCGAAGGCGTCCGCCGCCTGGGCGAGCCGGCGGACGGGCTTGACCTGGTTGCGCATGAACACGGCCGCGATCGCGAACAGGATCAGCGCCGAGCCGATCAGCCAGAGCACGAACACGGTCACCGTGCCGGTGAAAAGCCGTTTCGCCGGCGCCTCGACATGCAGCACGCCGCCGGGAAGCTGCACGCCGATCTGCACCTCGCGTTCCGTGCGGCCCGACCAGTCGATCCGGAACGGAAACGGCAGGCGCTCGGCCAGTGCGGCGCGCAGCTCTGCCTCCGCCGGGCCCTGGATGACATCGGGCGGATCGGCAGGCAGGATCTCGCCAGCGGCGAAGCGGATCGCGAGCTCGGTGCGGCCCAGCATCTGCCGGACGAGCCACTCCTCCTCCTCCGCGCCCGGATGACGGCGCAGCAGGTCGACGGCGAGGGCGACATCGCCGGCCACCGCGCCGGCGAGCCGGCGCGACACTACCTCCCAATGGGTGCCGTAGAAGATCTGCAGCGCCACAGCCTGCAGCAGGATCAGCGGCATGACGATGATCAGCACGCTGCGCCCGAACAGCGAGCGCGGCAGGAAGCGCTTGACCGTGGCGGCGAGGCGCCTCATCGCGGCTTGAGCACGTAGCCCCGGCCGCGCACCGTCTGGAGGAACACCGGCTCGCGCGGATCGGGCTCGATCTTGCGCCGGAGCCGCGTCACCTGCACGTCGATCGCGCGCTCGCCGGCATCCGCCTGGCCGAGGGCGGCGGCGATGTCCTCGCGCGTCAGGATCTCGCCGGCGCGGCGGGCGAGGGCCGCGAGCAGCGCCGTCTCGCCGCCGGTCAGCCGGATCGTCTCGGCCCCGCGCGTCAGCGTGCCGCGCTCCGGGTCGAACACCGCCTCGCCCAGCACCACCGGCCCGTCGGTCGCGGCCGGCGCGGCCGCGGTCCGGCGCAGGATGGTGCGGCTCCTGAGCAGCAGCTCGCGCGGCTCGAACGGCTTGGCGAGGTAGTCGTCGGCGCCGTGCTCGAACCCGGCGATCCGGTCCTCGGGCGCGCCGCGCGCGGTGAGCAGCACGATCGGGATGGTGTGCGTCCGGCGCAGCGACTCCGTCAGCGCGAAGCCCGTCTCGCCCGGCATCATCACGTCGAGCACGATCAGGTCGAAGGCGATGCCGGCCAGCCGCGCGCGCGCCTCGGCCGCATCGGCGGCGATGGTGACGCGGAATCCCTCGCCGGCGAGATAGCGGCGCAGCAGCTCGCGCAGCCGCGCATCGTCATCGACCACGAGAATGTGCGGCGCATCCGGCGCCACCGTCTCGCGCGGGCCGGCCGGCACGGCGCGCCTCCTAGGCCACCTTCCCCGCCGGCCGCGGCGGCGCCGCGATGCGTCCCGCCAGCCGGGCGCGCGCCTCGGGCTCCATGATGCCGAGCATCACCTTGCGGAACCCCTCCACCGCCACGCCGCCCGCCTCGCGGAAGGCGCGCGCGAGCGTCTCGCGCTGGCGCTCGAACAGCCGCCGCTCCAGCGCCTCGCCCTCGGGGGTCAGCGCGAGCTGGCGCTGGCGCCGGTCCGACCGGCCGGGGGTCTGGGTCACGTAGCCGCCCTCGATCAGCGGTTTCAGCACCCGCCCGAGCGACTGCTTGGTGATCGCGAGGATCGCGAGCAGCTCCGAGACCGTGATGCCGCGGTGCCGGCCGACGAAGTAGAGCACCCGGTGGTGCGCCCGGCCCATGCCGAGCTCCTCCAGGATCGCATCGGGCCCGGCGGTGAAGTCGCGATAGCCGTAGAACAGCAGCTCCATCGCGAGGCGGATCTCCTCCTCGCGCAGGAACAACAGCCCGGCCGTGCCGCGCGCATCCATGCAGTGGCATCTCCCCAGGATTGCCGTGTCGAGTTAGGGCAGCATCATTGACATATCACGGACCTGCCCGTAGCGTCGAGACCGTTGCGCGACATGCGCTCCGGACGAAACGAAGTTGCGAGGATGCGCCACATGGCCCTGGTCCCCTACGACGATCGCGACGGTCTGATCTGGTACGACGGTGTCCTGCGCCCCTGGCGCGAGGTCAAGCTGCATGTGCTGACGCACGGGCTGCACTACGCTTCCGCCGTGTTCGAGGGCGAGCGCGCCTATAACGGCCATGTGTTCAAGCTGCGCGAGCACTCCCAGCGCCTGGTCGACAGCGCGCGCATCATGGACATGCAGCTTCCCTGGACCGTCGAGCAGATCGACGAGGCGACCCGGGTGACGCTCGCCGCCTCGGGGCTCGCGGACGCCTATGTCCGCCCGATCGCCTGGCGCGGCTCGGAGATGATGGGGGTCGCGGGGCAGAAGAACACGATCCATCTGGCGATCGCGGTGTGGTCCTGGGGCGCCTATTTCGGCGACGACCGGATGAAGGGCATCCGGCTGACGATCGGCGAGTGGCGCCGGCCGCACCCCGAGACCGCGCCGACCAGGGCCAAGGCCGCCGGCCTCTACATGATCGCGACGCTCAACAAGCACGCCGCCGAGGCGAAGGGCTACGCGGATGCGCTGATGCTCGACTGGCGCGGCCAGGTCGCCGAGGCCACGGGGGCGAACATCTTCTTCGTCATCGACGGCGAGCTCCACACGCCCGAGCCCGACTGCTTCCTCGACGGCATCACGCGGCGCACCGTGATGCAGCTCGCGCGCAACCGGCAGATGAAGGTCGTGCAGCGCCCGATCCTGCCCGAGGAGATGGCGAAGG
>CALKJX010000220.1 GCA_937995555.1 uncultured Elioraea sp. | reverse complement strand
GGCCCGTACGGGCGCGGGATCGAGTCCGCCCTCGGCGAGCCGCGCGGGGGTCAGCAGATCCTCGGCCCAGTCGCGCAGGGGGCCGCACAGCCAGGCGCCGACGGGCGGGGCGAAGCCGCGCTTCGGCCGCTCGATGAGCTTGCGTGGCACGCGGCGGTAGAGCACGCGGCGCAGGATGCGCTTGCCCCCCTCCTCGGCCCCGTTCAGCGCGGGCGGCAGCGACCAGGCGAACTCGACCACGCGGTGGTCGAGCAGCGGCACGCGCACTTCCAGCGAGACCGCCATCGAGGCGCGATCGACCTTGGTCAGGATGTCGTCGGGCAGGTAGGCGAGGGTGTCGAACAGCCGCATGTGGTCGAGCGGCGCGAGGCCCGGCGGCACGGCGGGCGGGGCGGCTGCCGCAGCGGGCGGCGCCTGCACCGGCGGGGTCGGCCAGAGCCGGATCATCTCGCCATAGAGGCCCGGGAAGGTGCCGTCGGCGAGCACCGCCCCGAGCCGGTTGAGGCGGTGCCCGGCGGTGGCGACGCGGAACCGGCGCGGCAGCAGCCGCGCGAGCGCATCGCCCGCGGAGGGCGGCACCGCGCGCAGCACGGCGCCGGCGGCGCGTCGGAGCGGGGCGGGGATGCGGCCGAGCCGCTGCCAGATCGCCAGCCCCTGCACGTAACGGGTGTAGCCGGAGAACAGCTCGTCACCCCCGTCGCCGGACAGCGCCACCGTCACCTGGCCGCGTGTCAGCCGGCAGACCACGGCGGTCGGCACCGAGGAGACGTCCGCGAAGGGCTCGTCATAGATGTCGGCGAGGGTGGGGACGACCTTCAGCGCCTCCGCCTCGCCGACGGTCATCACCGTGTGGTCGGTGCCGAGATGGCGCGCCACCGCCTCGGCGTGCGGCGCCTCGTCGTGCTCGGCGCTGTCGAAGCCGATGGTGAAGCTGCGCGGCACGCTGCCGTTCGCCATCAGCGCGACCACGGTTGAGGAGTCGACGCCGCCCGACAGGAACGCGCCGAGCGGCACGTCGGCCACCCGCTGGCGCCGCACCGAGTCGGTCAGCAGCGCATCGAGTTGCTCCGCAGCCTCGTCCTCGCTGACGGCGAGCGGGCGGGCGATGCCGGCGCGCGCGACATCGCGCGCATCCCAGTAGCGGCTGAGGCGCGGCGCCTCGCCGGCGCGCACCGACAGGATCGAGCCGGGTTCGAGCTTGGCGACACCGCGATAGATCGCGTGCCGCCCGGGCACATAGCCCCAGCGCAGATAGGCCGCGCGCACGGCCGGGTCGAGCTCGGGCGTCCATCCTGGGATCGCGCGCAACGCCTTGAGTTCGCTGCCGAACAGGAACAGGCCCGGAAACGCGCCGTAATAGACCGGTTTGATGCCCACCCGGTCGCGCACCAGCCAGAGCCGGCGTTCCTCGGCATCCCAGAGCGCGAATGCGGCCATCGCGTTCAGCCGCCGCGCCGTCTCCTCCACCCCCCAGCGCGCGCAGCCCTCCAGGATCGTCTCGGTGTCGGACCTCCCGCGCCAGTTGTGCGGCGGCAGGGCCGCGCGCATCTCGGCGTCGTTGTAGCTCTCGCCGTTGTAGGCGATCACGTAGCGGCCGCAGGACGACACCATCGGCTGGTGCCCGGCCGGCGAGAGATCGACGATCGCGAGGCGGGCATGGGCGAGGGCGAGCCCGCCGCCATCATCGGTCCAGATGCCGTGCGAGTCCGGGCCGCGATGGGCCAGCGCCGCGGCCATGGCGCGCGCGCGCCCGGCGAGCGTCTCCGGTGCGAGCCCGGGGGCGAGAAGACCGGCGATGCCGCACATGCGGCGGCTTCTACGCCAAACGGCCGGCGCTGTCGCGGGGGCGCGCCACCCGGCTTGCCGGCGCGGCGCGACGCGCGCGACACTCGCGGCCCGTCCCGCGCCAGCCGAGGGTCCACCGCCGATGACGCTCTCCTTCCATGCCACCGCCGTGCCCGGCGTGCTGGTCGCCACCGGCACCGCCGGGCCGGGCGGCGCGGAGCCGGTCTTCGCGGCCGCCGACGCGCCGGACGGCGTGGCCGACCGGCTCGCGCGCGCCGAGCTGATCCAGCTCGCAGGGCACGGCGCGCTGCGCGGCCTCTATCGCGCGCCGGGCCAGGTGGTGCTGCGCTGCGTCCAGGGGCGGATCTGGGCGGTGGCGGCCGATCTGCGCGCGCAGAGCCCGGCCTTCCGCGGCTCGGTCGGCGTGGAGCTCGCGGCGTCCGGGCCTGGGCTGGTCGTGCCGCCGGGCTGCGCCCACGGCGTGATCGCGCTCACCGACCGCGCGACCGTGTTGCGCCTCGCCGCCGCCGACGATCCGGGGCCGGGGCTGCGCTGGGACGATCCGGCGCTCGCCATCGCCTGGCCGCTGCGGACGGTGATCGTCGCGCCCGAGGAACGCGCCTTCGCGGCGTTCGCCCTGCCGGCCTGAGCGCGCGCAGGCGGCGCTCACCGCAGGCTGGCCGCCCGGGTGGCCAGCAGGCGCCGGGCTTCGGCGCGGAGCGCCGCCGCGGGCAGCACGAACGCCTCCTCGACCGTGGCGGCCGACGCCGGCTGGCGCGGCGCGAAGGCCGAGGCCGAGGCGGGTCGGCGGCGGATCGCGACGATCATGCCCACCAGCCGGCCGCGATCGTCGAGCACCGGCCCGCCCGAAAAGCCGGGAGCGACGCCGGCAAGACGGGCGATGAGGCCCGTGCCCACCCCCGGGATGCGCAGCATGTCGCCGGTGGCGGCACCATCGGCGCGCCGGCGCAGCGCGAGCACGCCAGGGTCGCGCACCGGCACGGCGCCGGCGGCGGCGAGCGGCAGGGCGGGCGCGACGACGGCGTCCGCCGGCGGGACCGGCAGCGCGAAGCCGGGCGGTGGGCGGAGCAGCGCGAGATCGAGATCGCGGCTCACAGCGGTCAGCACGGCCTCGGTGTCGGCCGCGACGCCGGCGCGGCGGAGGATAACGCGGGTGCCGGGCGCGAGTCCCCTGACCAGATGCGCGGCCGTGGCGAGCACGTCGCGCTCGAGCAGGAAGGCGGAGCCGATCGCGTTCGGCGTGATGACGCTGACATGCAGCGCGAGGGGATCGGTGAGCAGCGCGCCGGGAGCGATCACAACGGAGCGGTCCGCGAGAGACCCGATATCGCGTCCGGTCGCGGGCGGTGCGTGGCCCTGGGTCAGGATCGCCAGGAGAGCGGCGAACGCGGTCGCGACCGCGGTTCCGGATCGTCGCACGAAGGGCCACTCCACTGAGCGCCCTTCTGGCGCGTCGTCTGCGGCGTGGACTCTGCGGCGAGACGGGTAACGGACCGGTTAACGCACCTCATGGTGGGGGACGCGGATTGCCGCGCACGCGCAAAGACGTCCAGATCGCGCGACGCAACCGTCTAAAAAATAGATCTTGAGCTTATTCTTAAGCGTGATGTAAAACCTTCATTAACCTATACCAGAGAGCGAGTGCCTACCATGGTCTATCGCGCGACCTCCCCCGTCCGGATCGCGGTTCCGCTGCGCTACGCCCTGCTGACCGGGGCGGCGGCCATGGCGCTGAGCGTCGTCCCCGCCGCTGCCCAGGCGCCGCAGGGCGGCAGCGTCGCGCAGGGCTCGGCCACGATCAGCGCCACCGCCGCCGAGACGCGGGTGCGCCAGTCCTCCGACCGCGCGATCATCGACTGGCGCAGCTTCGATGTCGGCCGCGACCACCGCGTCGCCTTCGATCAGCCGGGCGCCCACGCGGCGACGCTCAACCGGGTGAACTCCGGCCGCGAGAGCACGATCGCCGGGCAGATCACCGCCCCCGGCACCGTGATCATCCAGAACACCCACGGCGTGGTGTTCTCGGGTACCGCACGGGTCGATGTCGGCAGCCTGGTCGCGACCAGCCAGACCGTGGATGCGCAGCGCTTCGCCGCCGACGGCCGCCTCGTGATGCGCGGCGGCGAGGCGGCCGGCGCGCGGGTCGAGAACCAGGGCACGATCACCGTGCGCGAGGCCGGGCTTGCCGCGCTGGTCGGCGGCCGGGTCGCCAACAGCGGCGCGATCGTCGCGCGCCGGGGCACGGTCGCGCTGGCATCGGGCGAGACCACCACGATCGACCTCGCCGGCGACGGCGTGGCGCGGATCGCGGTCAGCGGCGATGCCGGTCGCGCCGATGTGGGGGTCGAGAACACCGGCCTGATCGACGCCGGCGGCGGGCGGGTGGTGCTGACCGCCGGCACCGCCGCGGGCCTGCTCTCCAACGTCATCAACACCTCGGGCGTGATCCGCGCCGCCTCGGCCGACGGCGCGGGCGGCACGATCGAGCTGGTCGGCCGCGGCGACGGCACGGTGCGGGTGGCCGGCAACCTCGATGCCTCGGGGGCGAAGCGCGGCGGCGCCGTCACCGTCACCGGGCGGGATGTCCGTATCACCTCATCCGCGCGGGTGGCCGTATCCGGGCGGGACGCGGGCGGATCCGTGCGGATCGGCGGCGACCGTCAGGGCACGGGCACGCTGCGCCGCGCCGAGACGACGACGGTCGAGCCCGGCGCGCGGATCGAGGCGCGCGCCACCGAGGGCAAGGGCGGCAGCGTTATCCTCTGGGCCGACCGCACGCTGCGCTTCGACGGCGGGCTCGACGTCACCGGCCCCGTCTCGGGCGGCTTCGCCGAGACTTCGGCGGTCGAACTCGTCGACATCGGCGATGCCGCGTCGGTCGCGGCCGGGCCGGGCGGGCAGTGGCTGATCGATCCGGTGAACATCACCATCAACGCCGCGATGGCGGCGGGCATCGTCGGCACCCTGAACGGCGGCGGCGACGTCACCGTCACCACCGCCCTGCCCGGATCGGACCCCGGGGACCTGACGGTGGC
>CALKJX010000219.1 GCA_937995555.1 uncultured Elioraea sp. | reverse complement strand
CGCCCTAAAGCATCATCTGCAAGGGGTCCTGGACGATGCCCTTGAACACGCCGAGCCACTCCGCCGCCAGGGCCCCGTCGATCACACGGTGATCGACGCTCAGCGTCACCGTCATCACCGTCGCGATCGCGAGCGCCCCGTCCTTCACCACCGGCCGCGGCTCGCCCGCGCTCACCGCCAGGATCGCGGCCTGGGGCGGGTTGATGATGGCGGCGAATTCCTTCACCCCCATCATGCCCATGTTGCTGATCGAGAACGACCCGCCCTGGAACTCCTCGGGCTTCAGCTTGCCGGCCTTCGCCCGCGCGGCAAGATCCTTCATCTCGTTCGAGATCGCGGCCAAACCCTTCTGGTCGGCCTTGCGGATGATCGGCGTGATCAGCCCGTCCGGGATCGACACCGCCACCGCGATGTCGACGTCCTGGTACAGCACCATGGCGTCGTCCTGCCACGACGCGTTCACCCTCGGCAGCCGGCGCAGCGCGATCGCCGAGGCCTTGATGATCATGTCGTTGACCGAGACCTTCCACGCGCCCGGCCCATCCTTCGGCGATTTCGCATTCAGCTCGGCGCGGAGTTTCAGCAGGGCATCGAGCTCCACATCTACCGTGGCGTAGAAGTGGGGGATCGTCGCCTTGCTCTCCGACAGACGACGCGCGATCACCTTGCGCATCGTCGAGTGGGGCGCGAGCGTGTGCGGGGCGGCGAGCGGCGCGGCCGGCGCCGCGGGCTTCGGCGGAGGCGCCGCCGCCGGTGCGGCAGCGGCCGCCGGAGCCGTGGCGGCCTTCGGCGCGGCCCCCGCCATCGCCGCCTCGATGTCCGCCTTGATGATCCGCCCGTTCGGCCCGCTGCCCTTCAGCGCGGAGAGGTCGATCCCGGCCTGCAAAGCCATGCGCCGCGCGAGCGGGCTCGCGAACACGCGCTCGCCCTTGTCGTGACCGTTGCCCGCGGGCGCCGGCGCCGTCTCGGTCTTCTGCGGTGCGGGCTTCGGGGCTTCGGCCTTCGCCTCGGGCTTCGGCGCCTCGGCCTTGGGCGAGGGCTTCGCACCTCCATCGCCCGCGAGCTCGGCGATCGGCGCGTTCACCGCCACCCCGGGCGTGCCCTCGGGCACCAGGATCTTCGCCAGCACGCCCTCATCGACCGCCTCGACCTCCATGGTCGCCTTGTCGGTCTCGATCTCGGCGATCACGTCGCCCGCCTTGATCGTGTCGCCTTCCTTCTTCAGCCAGCGCGCGAGCGTGCCCTCGGTCATGGTGGGGCTCAGCGCCGGCATCAGGATCTGCGTGCCCATCGTCCGTCTCTCTCCCCGACCTCAGCGGTACGTCACGCGCTTGGCCGCCTCGACCACCTGCGCGACCGACGGCAGCGCGAGCTTCTCGAGATTGGCGGCATAGGGCATCGGCACGTCCGCGCCGTGCACGCGCACCATCGGCGCATCGAGCCAGTCGAAGCAGTGCTCCATCGCCAGTGCGGCGATCTCCGAGCCGATCCCCGCGTAGGGCCACCCCTCCTCGACCGAAACCAGGCGGTTGGTCTTCCTCACCGAGGCGACGATCGTGTCGATGTCGAGCGGACGCAGCGTGCGCAGGTTGATCACCTCCGCGCTGATCCCGTCCTTCGCCAGCTCCTCGGCCGCCTGCATGGCGTAGCCGACGCAGATCGAGAACGCGACGATCGTCACATGCTCGCCCTTGCGCTCCACCTTCGCCTTGCCGATCGGCAGGATGAAATCCTCGCTCTCCGGGCAGGGGAAGGTCTGGCCGTACACCACCTCGTTCTCGAGGAAGATCACCGGGTTCGGATCGCGGATCGCGGCGCGCAGCAGCCCCTTCGCGTCCTCCGACGACCAGGGTGCCACCACCTTCAGCCCGGGGCAGTGCGCGTACCAGGAGGCGTAGCACTGGCTGTGCTGGGCGGCGACGCGGGCGGCGGCACCGTTGGGGCCGCGGAACACGATCGGGCAGCGCACCTGGCCGCCCGACATGTAGCTGGTCTTGGCCGCCGAGTTGATGATCTGGTCGATCGCCTGCATCGAGAAGTTGAAGGTCATGAACTCGACGATCGGCTTCAGCCCGGCGAAGGCGGCGCCGACCGCGAGCCCGGTGAAGCCATGCTCGGTGATCGGCGTGTCGATCACCCGCTTCGGCCCGAACTCGTCCAGCAGGCCCTGGCTGATCTTGTAGGCGCCCTGGTACTGGCCGACCTCCTCGCCCATCAGGAACACGTCGGGATCGCGCCGCATCTCCAGCGCCATGGCGTCGCGCAGCGCCTCGCGCACCGTGATCGGCTTGGCGGGGCCCCAGTCCATGGTCAGCGCGTCATCGGCGGGCTTCGTCGCGTGTGGCTTCGCAAGCTCGGACACCTTCGCGGGTTCGGGCGCCTTCTCCGGCGCCCTGGCCCCAGCCGGCTTCGGCGCCGGCGCGACGGCCGAGCCGTCGCCGTTTAGCACCGCGATCACCGAGTTGACCTGCACGCCCTCGGTGCCCTCGGGCACGACGATCTTCGTCAGCTTCCCCTCGTCGACCGCTTCGACCTCCATGGTCGCCTTGTCGGTCTCGATCTCGGCGATCACCTCGCCGGCGCGGATCTCGTCGCCCTCCTTCTTCAGCCAGCGGGCCAGCTTGCCCTCGGTCATCGTCGGGCTGAGCGCAGGCATCAGAATGTTCGTCGCCATGGTCGTGCCCCCCGCCTCAGGCCGCCTCGGTCAGCACATCGGTCCAGAGCTCGCTCTCTGGCGGCTCGGGGCTTTGCTGCGCGAAGTCGGCAGCGTCCTGCACGATCGCCCGCACCTCCTCCTCGATCGCCTTCAGTTCGGCCTCGTTCACGCCCAGCGTCTCGACCAGCACCTTGCGCGCGCCCTCGATCGGGTCGCGCGTCTCGCGCATCTTCTGCACCTCGTCGCGCGTGCGGTACTTCGCCGGATCGGACATCGAGTGGCCGCGGTAGCGATAGGTCAGGATCTCCATTAGGTAAGGGCCCTTGCCCGACCGGCAGTGCGCAACGACCTCCTCGGCCGCCTCGCGCACCTTCAGCACGTCCATGCCATCGACCTGCATGCCGGGGATGCCCCAGGGCGCGCCCTTCTGCGACAGATCCCTCGAGGTGGTCGCGCGCTCTTGTGCCGTGCCCATCGAGTAGCGGTTGTTCTCGATGATGAACACGCAGGGCAATTTCCACAGCGCCGCCAGGTTGAAGCTCTCATAGACCTGGCCCTGGTTGGCCGCGCCCTCGCCGAAATAGGTCAGGCACACGTGGTCGTTGCCGCGGTACCAGTTGGCGAAGGCGAGGCCGGCGCCGAGGCTCACCTGTGCGCCGACGATGCCGTGCCCGCCATAGAACCCCTTCTCGATCGAGAACATGTGCATCGAGCCGCCCTTGCCTTTGGAGTAGCCGCCGATGCGCCCGGTCAGCTCCGCCATCACACCACGCGGATCCATCCCGCAGGCGAGCATGTGGCCGTGGTCGCGGTACGAGGTGATCACCTGGTCGCCCGGCTTGAGCACGGATTGCATGCCGACCACCACGGCCTCCTGGCCGATGTAGAGGTGGCAGAACCCGCCGATCAGCCCCATGCCGTAGAGCTGGCCCGCCTTCTCCTCGAAGCGGCGGATCAGCAGCATCTCGCGGAAGGCCTTGAGCAGCTCCTCGCGTGTCATCGCCAGGGGCGCCGCGGCCTTCCCCTTCTTGCTCTGGGCGGTATTGGCGGTTGCCATCCTCGTTCCCCCCGTCGGATCGGTCCTGCGTGCACCTAAACGGCACGCATGGGCTTAGCAAGACAGGGGAAACTGTTGCCCGGCAACGCCGGTGGGCGCAACAGAGCGTCGCCCGCCGGCCCGCGGCCGGCGCGAAAGCTGCGCGACCGCCGCGCCGTCAACGGCCCAGGCGATCGCCCGGCGGCAGGGCGCGCGAGCGTCCGCCCGGCAGGAACACGGTCACCGGCGCGCTGCCGTCCCAGCCATCCACCGCGATGCTCGGGTCCGGCGTCGGGTCGGGCCACACGGAGAAGACGCAGGTCTCGGCGCAGCTCACCACCTCGGTTGAGAGCAGGTCGGCGAAGCGGCGGCAGAACTGTTCGCGCGCGATGCTGTTGAGATAGGCGCGATCGAGCGCGGGGTTGCGCTCGCCGCAGGCATAGAGACGGACGCGGCGGAACACGTTCTGCAGGGGCGCCCAGTGATGCATGGTCGGGATGCCGAGCCCGGTACCGAGCTGCAGCGCATATCCGAAGCCCGAGATGCCATGGGGATCGGAGACCGGCGCCGCGTCGTGCGGACCCGAATAGCCGAACGCCCTGCCGTGGCAGACGATGTCGAGTTCGACCGCTTCCGCCCCACGGCGATGCGCCGCGACGGCGTTCTGCACCCGCGCGACGATGCCGGGCTGGCCCTCGGCCGCATCGGTGGTGAGCGTGATCCGGCAGCGCGTCAGCCAGATGCGGCGCCGCTGCGCGCGCCAGGCGGCCACGGCATCGAACCGCCCCTGCTTCGAGTGCGGCGAGGGCAGGCGCACGTCGACCACGCCAAGACAGAATGCCATGCACCCTCCTGATCGACAGCCGCAGCACCCGGGCGCTGCCCGTCACAGAACCATCACAAGCCCATACCTGCACCGCGCGCGGGATGGACGCTATCGCATCACGCGCAAGTCCTGAAGCCGGAACCACTGATGGCATCCCCTCTGCACGCTGGCCCATCCGCCGCCGCACTCCCCACCCCCGGCGCGTTGCTGGTGGAGCTGGACCGCTGCATCGCCGCGGTCGAGGCAACGGCCTGCCGGATCCTCGACGGCTGGCATCCGGCGCTGCACACGCCGTCGTCCCTCGGTTCAGCGCGCAACCTTGCGCGCTACCTCGCCCTGCGCCGGCATGATCTGACCGCGCTTCAGGCCGCGCTCGGGGCCTACGGCTTGTCCTCGCTCGGGCGCTGCGAGGCGCATGTCGGCGAGACGCTTGCCGCCGTGCGCGGCGCCCTCGCCTGCCTTGCCGGCGCCGGCCCCTGCCCGCCCGTGCCGAGCCCCCTGCCAGGCGATCCGATCGGGCGGACGCGCGATCTGCTGTTCGGCGCACGCGAGCACGGGCCGTCGACCCGCATCATGGCCACCCTGCCGACGGCCGCCGCGACGGATCCGGACCTACTGCCCGCTCTGATCGCCGCCGGCATGGACTGCGCGCGGATCAACTGCGCCCATGACGGACCCGAGATCTGGGAGGCGATGGTGGCCCGCACCCGCGCCGCGGCCGCGGCGGCTGGCCGCGACTGCCGGGTGCTGATGGACATCGCCGGGCCGAAGCTCCGCCTCGGCGCGGTCAGCCCGGACCACGGGCGGATCGTTCGGGGCGCGCCGTTCCTGCTGCTCGCCGAGGCGGCGGCGGCGCGAGCGGGCGACCCACCCTGGGCGACGCTCGTGCCCACGGAGGTGCTCGGCCTGCTCACGCCCGGGACGACGGTGTGGATCAACGATGGCAAGCTCGGCGCGCGCGTGATCCAAACGGACGGCGACCGCGTGCTGCTGGAGGCCACGCAGGTGCGCGAGAAGGGCATTCGCCTCAAGCCCGAGAAGGGGGTGAACCTGCCGGGCGTGACGCTGCCGCTGCCGCCGCTGACGCCGAAGGACATCACGGACCTCGACAGCGTCGCGCGGCTCGCCGATTGCGTCGGCTTCTCGTTCGTGCAGCGCCCCGACGATGTGGTCCGGCTCGGTGAGGCACTCGATGCCCGCCGGCCGGGCCTCGCGAAGATGCCCATCGTGCTGAAGGTCGAGACGCCGCTCGCGGTGCAGAACCTGCCGCGGCTGATCGTGCAGGGCGCCGGCGAGCGCCCGATCGGGGTGATGATCGCGCGTGGCGATCTGGCCGTCGAGGTCGGCTTCCCTCGCCTTTCCGAGATCCAGGAGGAGATCCTCTGGGTCTGCGAGGCCGCGCACGTGCCGGTGGTCTGGGCGACCGAGGTGTTCGCCGGACTGATCGCCGAAGGCAGGCCGAGCCGCGCCGAGACGACCGATGCCGCGATGGCCCAGCGTGCCGAGTGCGTGATGCTGAACAAGGGGCCGCATCTGGTCGAAGCCGTTGCGGTGATGGCGGACGTGCTGCGGCGGATGGACCGGCATCAGGCCAAGAAGACCGCCCGGCTCGGCGCGCTGGCGTCCTGGCCGCCGGAGTCGCTCGCGCTGTAGGACGACGTTTCGGCCGCTAGCGGTGGCACGCCGCCGCAGACCCGGCCGGGCGATGGGCGGATCGGCTCGCGACCCGCCCGCCGGTCACGCGGCCGCTGGCGTGCGCCGGCGCGGGGCTGGTCCTGGGCGCGCTCGTCGCGCCGCAGGTGCTGGCGCGGGCCGCGCCTCGGGCAGTGCTGCTGTTCGGTCCTGCCTCGTCGGTCGTGGGCGCAGCACTGATCGTCTTCGCGCCAACAGCCGCGGTGCTCGCCGCGGGACAGTTCCCGCTCGGCTTCGGACCGATGCTCTCGATGGTCGCGCGCACCGGGCTGCTGCAATCCGTCACGCGACCAGACCAGCGCGGCCAAGTCGCCGCCGTGATGCAGCTTGGCGTGTTCGGCATCCGCCCGCTTGGGGCGCTGCGCCGGACGGCGGCTCAGTAGAGCCGCTCGTCCGGTCCGTAAGGCAGCACGATGTCGTCGGGCGCGACCATGTTCAGCATCAGCCGCGCCCGCTCATCCAGCGCGTCGCCGTCGAGATGCTTGACCCGCAGCGCGTCGACCTTGCGCTCCATCCGCACCCGTTCGGCCTCCAGCCGGGCGAGCTCCGTCTCGGCCAGCGCGATCTGCTCCTGGATCGCGCCGAGCGCGATCAGCCCGCGGCTGCCGTGCAGCGTGTGCCAGGCGAAGAAACCGACCAGCGCCAGCCCCAGCACGGGTGGCACGGCGGCGAGTGCGCGGCGCTTCAGTTCGGCGGCGATGGACATCAGCACGAGGGAATCATCTCCCGCCGCGTCGGCGCAAGGGCGGATTTGCGGTCAGCCCCGCAGCACCGCGCGCCGACCGCCGTAGCGCCCCGCCTCGCCCAACATCGCCTCGATCCGCACCAGCTGGTTGTACTTCGCCGTCCGGTCCGAGCGCGCGAGGCTGCCGGTCTTGATCTGCCCGCAATTGGTCGCAACCGCGAGATCGGCGATCGTCGCGTCCTCGGTCTCGCCCGAACGGTGACTCATCACCGTGCGCCAGCCGGCGCGGTGCGTCATCTCGACCGCGGTCAGCGTCTCGGTCAGCGTGCCGATCTGGTTCACCTTGATCAGCACCGCATTCGCCGCCCCATGCGCGATGCCGCGTGCGATCCGCTCCGGGTTGGTCACGAACAGATCATCCCCGACGATCTGCACGCGGCCGCCCAGCGTGCGCGTGAGGTGCATCCAGCCCTCCCAGTCGTCCTCGCCGCAGGGGTCC
>CALKJX010000218.1 GCA_937995555.1 uncultured Elioraea sp. | reverse complement strand
GCGTGGCTGGTCATGCCGCCGCGCGTGGTGAGGATGCCCTTGGCGGCGTGCATGCCGTGGATGTCCTCGGGGCTGGTTTCGATCCGCACCAGGATCACGCTCTCGCCCTTCTGCGCGCGCGCCTCGGCCTCGTCGGCCGAGAACACCGCCGTGCCGCTCGCCGCCCCCGGCGAGGCGGGCAGGCCCTTGCCCAGCAGGGTTCGCTTCGCCGTCGGATCGAGCATCGGGTGCAACAACTGGTCGAGCCCGGCGGGGCTGACGCGCTGCACCGCCTCCTCGCGCGTGATCAGCCCCTCGTTCGCCATGTCGACGGCGATGCGCAGGCCGGCCGCCGCGGTGCGCTTGCCGTTGCGCGTCTGCAGCATGTAGAGCCGCTTCTGCTGCACCGTGAACTCGATGTCCTGCATGTCGCGGTAGTGCCGCTCCAGCCGCTCGCGCACGCGCAGAAGCTCGGCATAGACCTCCGGCATCGCCTCCTCCATCGAGACCTCGCCGGGCCCGGCCGCGGAGCGTGACAAGGGCTGCGGCGTGCGGATGCCGGCAACCACGTCCTCGCCTTGGGCATTCACCAGGAACTCGCCGTAGAGCTCGTTCGCGCCGGTGGAGGGGTTGCGGGTGAAGCACACCCCGGTGGCGCAGTCCTCGCCCATGTTGCCGAACACCATGGCCTGGACGTTCACCGCCGTGCCCCAGTCGGAGGGGATGTCGTGCAGGCGGCGATAGGTGATCGCGCGCTGGTTCATCCACGAGCCGAACACGGCACCGATCGCGGCCCAGAGCTGGTCCATCGGGTCCTGCGGGAAGGGCTTGCCGGTCGCCTCCTCGACCATCGCCATGTAGCCGGTGACGACGCGCTGCCAGTCGGCCGCCGTCAGCGCCGTGTCCTCGGTGACCTGCCGCTCGTGCTTCACCTCCTCGATGATGTCCTCGAAGCGGTGGTGGTCGACGCCGAGCACCACGCCGCCGAACATCTGGATGAAGCGGCGGTACGAGTCCCAGGCGAAGCGCGGATCGCCCGAAGCGTCGGCGAGGCCCTGCACGGTTGCGTCGTTCAGGCCGAGATTGAGCACCGTGTCCATCATGCCGGGCATGGAGACGCGCGCGCCCGAGCGCACCGAGACGAGCAGCGGCGCCTTCGGGTCGCCGAACTTCAGCCCGACCGCCTGTTCGACGGCGGCGAGCGCGTCCTTCACCTGCGCCTCGAGCCCGGCCGGATAGCGCCGGTCGTTGGCGTAGAACGCGGTGCAGACCTCGGTGGTGATGGTGAAGCCGGGCGGCACGGGCAGGCCGATCGACGCCATTTCCGCCAGGTTCGCGCCCTTGCCGCCGAGCAGGTTGCGCATCTCGGCGCGGCCCTCGTTGCGCCCGGCCCCGAAGGCGTAGACCCACTTCGTTTCGGCAACGACGCTCATGCGATTCATCCTTCGAGCTTCGAGAAGTCGGCGATGCGGTCCATCGCGCGGCGCACGCGGGCGAGGAGGCGCAAACGGTTCTCGCGCAGTTCGGTTTCCGGGGCGTTGACGGTGACGCGGTCGAAGAAGGCGTCGAGGGGTGCGCGCAGCGCGGCGAGATCGGTCATCGCGGCGACGAAGTCCTCCTGCCCGAGATGGGCGGCGATCGCCGGCTCGGCCGTGTCGAGCGCGGCCGCGAGCGCCCGTTCCTCGGGCTGGCGGAAGCGCGCGCGATCGGGAGGCGCGTCGTAGGCGCGGCCGTCCTTGCGCTCCTCGATGCGCAGGATGTTGGCCGCGCGGGCATAGGCGGTGCGCAGATTGGCGCCGTCCTCGGTGCCGAGCAGCGCCTCGATCGCGTCCGCGCGCGCGAGCACGCGCAGGAGGTCGCCGTCCGCGCCCTGCGCCAGCACCGCGGCGACGATGTCGTGGCGCCTGCCCTCGGCACGGAGCTGCACGCGCAGGCGTTCGGCGAGGAAGTCGAGCACCTCGGCGTCGACGAAGCGGGCGAGATCGAGCCGCAATTCGTTGCCGCGCACGATCCGGATGATGCCCAGCGCGGCGCGACGCAGCGCGAAGGGATCGCCCGATCCGGTGGGTTTCTCGCCGGCGGCGAAGAACCCCGTGAGCGTATCGATCCGGTCCGCCAAGGCGAGCGCGACGGCCACCTTCTCGGCCGGCACGTCGTCGTCGGCGCCGCGCGGCGCGTAGTGGTCGCGGATCGCGTTGGCGACCGCCCCGTCCTCGCCCTGCGCAAGCGCGTAGTAGCGCCCCATCACGCCCTGCAACTCGGGGAATTCGCCGACCATGCCGCTGACGAGATCGGCCTTGCAGAGCAGGGCCGCGCGTTCGGCGAGCGCGCGGTCGGCGCCGACCAGGGGCGCGATCTCGCCCGCGAGCCGCACCAGCCGATCGACGCGGTCGCGCTGCGAACCGAGCCTGGCGTGGAACGTCACCTCGGCGAGCTTCGGCAGGCTGGCTTCCAGCGGTTGCCTGCGATCCTGGTCCCAGAAGAAGCGCGCATCCGACAGCCGCGCGCGCAGCACGCGCTCGTTGCCGGCGACGATCGCGGCACCGCCATCCGCCGGCACCACATTGGCGAACACGATGAAGCGCGCGGCCGCCGAACCGTCCGGGTGACGCAACGAAAGATAGCGCTGGTTCACCCGCATCGAGGTGCGCAGCACCTCCGGCGGCAGGTCCATGAAGGCCGCGTCGATGCGCCCCGTCAGCCCGACCGGCCATTCGGTCAGCCCGGCGATCTCGGCGATCAGCCCCGGGTCCTCGACGACGCTCAGCCCCTCGGCCGCGGCGAGCCGCGCGGCATCCTTGCGGATCAGCGCCTCGCGCTCGGCCGCGTCGAGGATGACATGACGCGCGGCGAGCTCGGCGCGGTAGTCGGCGAAGCCGGCGACCGCGAAGGCGCCCGGCGCCATGAACCGGTGCCCTTCCGTTTCGTTGCCCGAGGCGAGACCATGACCGTCATCCTCGCCCTCGCGCAGATCGAACGGCACGACCGCGCCGTCCAGCACGCAGAGGATGCGCCGCAGGGGCCGCACCCAGGCGAAGGTCGACGTGCCGCCCCAGCGCATCGACCTCGGCCAGGGAAAACGGCGGAGCAGCGGCGGCAGCTCGCGCGCGACGATCGTCGCGGCATCGACCGCCGGAACGACCCGGTCCAGCACCAGATACCCGCCCTCCTCGCGCACCGAGTCGCGGGTCGCGCCGTGCTTCCTGAGGAACCCGGCGAGCGCCTGTTCGGGCGCGCCGGCGCGCGGGCCGCGCTCGGTGCTGCGCGTCTCCGGCGTGCCGGGCGCGAGCTGCGCCACCAGCGCCAGGCGGCGCGGCCCGTGGAAGGTGCGCGCATCCTGCGGCGCGAGCGGCGCCAGCGCCGCGCTCACCAGCCGCGCCAGGTCCTCCGCCGCGCGCGCCTGCATCCGCGCCGGGATCTCCTCGGAGAACAGCTCCAGCAGCAGTTCCGGCATCAGAGCGCCCGCGTCACGTCGGTTCGGGCGAAGTCCTCGCCCTTGAAGAGCAGCGCCTCGCCGCGCTCCTTCGCCAGCGCATAGGCGAAGCAGTCACCGAAGTTCAAGGCCGCGGGGTGCCGGCCCCGGCCGAAGGCCCGATACGCATCGCGCGCGAGCCTGGCCTGGGCCGGCGTGACCGGCTCGATCGACAGGCCCAGCGCCTCGCACACCGGCTCGTAGCGCGCGGCGGCGGTCGCGTCGCCGCGGCGCTCCAGCACGATCGCCGCTTCGAGCCAGTTCGCCGCCGAGATCGCCGGCCGGGCCGCGGCGAGGATCGCGTCGCGATAGCGCGCGCGATCCCCCTCGTGCAGCACCACCGACAGCAGCGCCGAGGTGTCCACGATCACGCCGGCAGCCCGTCCGGGCCGTAGAGCTCGTCGTGGCTGGCGCTGGTCGTGCCGGGGGCGAGCCGCGCCGGGATGTCGCGGGTCAGCGCCTCGATCCGCGCCGCCCGCGCCGCCCTGTCCGCGAGCCGCCGCTCGCGCTCCAGCCGCTCGCGCAGGCTCGCGGTGACCGCCTCGGTCAGGCTTTCGCCCTTCAGCGCGGCGAGCTCCGCGGCCAGCCGGTACGCCTCGTCGGACTTGATGTTGAGCTGGTGTCCCATGACGGCGGTAGACTATCACGCCGGGCTGGTAGAAACGACCGCCGCGGTCTCGGCGGCGAGCCAGGCCTCGCAGCACGCCTTCGCGAGCGCGCGCACCCGGCCGATATAGGCGGCGCGCTCGGCGACGCTGATCACCCCGCGGGCATCCAGCAGGTTGAAGCGGTGGGAAGCCTTGATGCACTGGTCGTAGGCCGGTAGCGCCAGCCCCTTCGCGAGCAGCGCCGCGCACTCGGCTTCGGCATCGGCGAAGTGGCGGAACAGCTGTTCCGTGTCCGCGTGCTCGAAATTGTGCGCGCTGAACTCGCGCTCGGCGCGCAGGAACACGTCGCCGTAGCTGAGCGGCGCGGGCGAGCCCGGGTCGTTGAACGGCAGGTCGAACACGTTCTCGACGCCCAGGATGTACATCGCCAGCCGCTCCAGCCCGAGCGTCAGTTCGGCCGAGGGCTTCTCGCAGGCGATGCCGCCGACCTGCTGGAAATAGGTGAACTGGGTGATCTCCATGCCGTCGCACCAGACCTCCCAGCCGAGCCCCCAGGCGCCGAGCGTCGGGCTCTCCCAGTCGTCCTCGACGAAGCGGAAATCGTGCAGACGCGGATCGAGACCGAGGTCGCGGTAGCAGGCGAGCAGCAGCGCCTGCGGATCGGCCGGCGAGGGCTTCAGGATCACCTGGTACTGGTAGTAGTGCTGCAGCCGGTTCGGGTTCTCGCCGTAGCGCCCGTCCGACGGCCGGCGGCAGGGCTGCACATAGGCGGCGTTCCAGGGCCGGGGCCCGAGCGCGCGCAGCGTGGTCGCCGGGTGGAACGTGCCGGCGCCCATCTCCATGTCGTAGGGTTGCAGGATCACGCAGCCCTGCGCCGCCCAGAAGGCGTTGAGCCTCAGGATCACCTCCTGGAAGCTGCGCGGGGGCGGGCGGACATCCATTGTCGGGCGTCTTCGGCTCTTGCGGCGCGGGGGATCGCACCTTATCCGCCGCCCCCGAGAGCGGCAACACTTCGCAGGTGCAGCAGACGAGCGACCCCGGCGCCCTGGCCGAGGCCACGGTGCGCGCCTGTTACGACGCCTGCAACCGCGGCGACCCTGGGGGGGTCCTCGGACTGTGCGCCAAGGACGTGGTGCACGACATCAGCCAGGGGCCGCGCTCGACCGGACGCGAGGCGTTCCGGGCGTTCATGGCGGGGATGAACCGCTGCTGCGCCGAGCGGCTCGAGGACCTCGTGGTGCTCACCGAGGCCGGCGGCGCCCGCGCCCGGGCCGGCGCGTTCTTCGAGCCGCGCGGCGGCCGGATCGCACGGGTCAGCAACCGCCACGATCTCCGGGACTGGCTCCGGCAGGCGGTCGGCCGAGCGGCCTCACGCCGGCTTGGGCGGCTCCTCGGCAGGCGGCTCCGCAGGCGGAGGCTCGGCCCCGTCCTCCAGCGCCGCCGCGACCGCCGGGATCGGGCAGTCGGGCCGGCCGCAGCCCTCATGCGCGCCGACCGGCAGATAGGCGCGGCAGATCGGGCACTCGGTCATCTCCTCGGCCTCCGCCTCCGGGGCTGGGGCGGCCTCGGCCGGGCCGGCATCGTTCGCGGGCTGCGCGGGCGGCGGGGTCGAGGCCGCGCCCTGCTGCGTCACCATGCGGTAGAGATACCAGACCCCGGCCAGGACCAGGCCGAGCAGCACCAAGCGGATCACAGCGCGCCACCTTCCAACGGAACCGCCGGGCTTCTAGACCAGAACGCCGGAGACGGGAAACGTCCCACCCGGCCGCCCGGGGTGGACGCTCGGGCCGGGCGGCATCAGAGCCCGAAGCGCGCCCAGGCCGCGCGCTCCTCGGCCGCGGCGATCAGCCCCTCCGGGGTCGGCAGGAAGCGGCTCCACCAGCCCCGGCGCGGGCGGCCGAACACGGCGAAGCGCACCCGCTCGCCGTGGCGCGCGCGCATGGTGGCGCGGAGCTCGCCGATCCCGTCCGCGAGCCCCAGCGCCACCGCCCGGTCGCCGGCCCAGAACTCGCCCGAGAACAGCTCCGCCTCGTCGGCCTTCAGCTTCGCCCCGCGCCGCTCGCGCACCCACGCCTTGAAGCGCGCGTGCAGCGCCTCCTGGATGCCGCGCAGCCGCGCGACGTCCTCCTCGCGGGTCGGGCGGAACGGGTCGAGCAGCGACTTCTTCTCGCCCGCCGTATAGAGCCGGCGCTCCACGCCGATCCGCTCCATCAGCCCGGCGAAGCCGAAGCCGGTGGTGATGACGCCGATCGAGCCCAGGATCGAGGTCTCCAGGCACAGGATCTCGTCGGCTGCGCAGGCGAGCCAGTAGCCCCCCGAGGCGGCGACATCCTCGACGAAGGCCGTGACGGGGATCCTCTTCTCCTCGGCGTGCTGGCGGATGCGCGCCGCGATCAGCGCCGACTGCGCGGCCGACCCGCCGGGCGAGTTCACCACCAGCGCCACGCCGGCGAGCCGCCGCACCGAGAAGGCGCGGCTGATCGCCGGGCCGAGGGTCTCGATCGCGAGCGGCTGGCGGCCCAACACGGCCGCACGCGGCGCGATCATGCCGGCCAGGGGCAGCACCGCCACCACCGGCGGCGGGGAGACGAGACGCGCGATCAGGTCGGGCATGCGGCAGAGATGCATGCGCGGGGCGGCCCCGCAAGCCGTGCGCTTGCCCTGACACGCGCTCGTGCCCCAGGGTCGGACGATGGCGCAGGACGACCTCTCCGACGACGACATCCGCCGGCTGCTGACGGCCAGCCGCCGCATCGCCCTGGTGGGCGCCTCGGCCAGGCCCGACCGGCCCTCGCACGGGGTGATGCGGTTCCTGCTCGGCCGTGGCTACGACGTGGTGCCGGTGAACCCCGGACTCGCCGGGCAGACGCTGCACGGCCGGCGCGTGGTGGCGCGGCTCGCCGGGATCGAGGGACCGGTCGATCTCGTGGACATCTTCCGCCGCTCCGCCGAGGCCGGGCGCGCGGTGGACGAGGCGATCGCGATCGGCGCGAAGGCGGTGTGGATGCAGCTCGGCGTGATCGACCAGGCCGCGCGCGACCGGGCCCGCGCGGCCGGGCTGGTCGCGGTGATGGACCGCTGCCCCGCGATCGAGATCGCCCGCCTCGGGCTCTGACGGCCCCGCGACCGCGCTTGATCGCGCCCGGCCGCGCCGCCACCTCCCCGGCACAGCGAAGGGAGCGCGCGCATGACCGACGAGGAACGTCGCCTGATCACCGAGTTCGTCACCCGCGTGGTGGAGGCGGGCGGCGAGGCGATCGACCCGGAGGCCGACGCGCTGCTCGCCGAGCTGTTCGCGCGCCACCCCGAGGCGCGCTACCGCATCGCCCAGATGGCGTTCTTCCAGGAGCACGCGCTGGCGGAGGCGAACAACCGCATCAACCAGCTCGAATGGCAGCTCGAGCGTGCGCGCAACACCGGCGGGATCTTCGGCGGGATCTTCGGCGGCGGCCGGCCGATGCTGCCGCCCCCGGCCGCGCACGCGCCCGGCTGGCGGCCCGGGCTGTTCGACCAGGGCCGCGGCTTCGTCGGCACGGCCGGCACCACCGCGCTCGCGGTGATGGGCGGGTTCCTGCTGGGCGGCGCGCTCGCCGCGATGATGGCGGGCGAGGCCGAGGCCGCCGAGGCCGAGCCGCCCGACGGCGACGCGCTCGACGACGATCTGGAGCTCTGACCGCCCCGGGTGGACGGGCCAGCGGGCCGGGCCTAGCCTCGGCCCGCGATGCTTCCGACCTGCCGGACCCGATGAGCGCCGCACCGATCAAGCGGCGCGACGCGGCCGTGATCACATTGATCGCGGCGGCGCATTTCCTGTCGCATTTCTACATCCTCTGCATCCCGCCGATGTTCCCGATGATACGCGCGGAGCTCGGCCTGTCCTACGCCGCGCTCGGCGCGATCACGGCGGTGCTGTCGGCGGTGACGGCGCTCGGCCAGACCCCGATCGGCGTGTGGGCGGACCGCAGCGGTGCCGCGCCCTGGCTGGTCGGCGGCACGGCGCTGATGGCGCTCGGCACGGCGGGGCTCGGGCTCGCGCCAGGCTGGGCGGTGCTGCTGCTGGCGGCGATCGTGTCGGGGCTCGGCAACGCGACCATCCACCCCTGCGACTAC
>CALKJX010000217.1 GCA_937995555.1 uncultured Elioraea sp. | reverse complement strand
CATACCAGAAATGCCGGCCTGCTGGAACGTCCGTTCACGCCGCCCGCCGCCAGTCCTGCTCGATCCGGCCGTCGCGCAAGGCCACCATGCGGTCGAAGCGGTCGAAGATCTTCTCGTCGTGGGTCACCACCAGGATCGCCGCCTGCTGGTCCTGCGCCACTTGGCGCAGCAGGTCCATCACCACGCGGGCGCGTTCGGAGTCGAGCGCCGCGGTCGGCTCGTCGGCGAGGATGATCGAGGGCCGGTTGGCGAGCGCGCGCGCGATCGCCACACGCTGCGCCTCGCCGCCCGAGAGCCGCGCTGGCATGGCCGCGGCACGCCGTCCGACCTGGAGGTAGTCGAGCAGGTCGCGCGCTCGTGCACGGGCCGCCGCGGCGTCCGTGCCGGCGAGCGTCATCGCCAGCGCGACGTTGTCGGTCGCGTTCAGGAACGGCAGCAGGTTGTGCAACTGGAAGATGAAGCCGATGCGCTCGCGCCGCAGCCGCCGCAGATCGGCCACACGGTAGCGCCCGTCCCACACCGTCTCGCCGTCCAGAGCGAGCCGGCCGTCGGTCGGTTCGAGGATGCAGGCGACGATGTTGAGCAGGGTGGACTTGCCGCTGCCCGAGGGCCCCTTCAGCCCGACAACCTCGCCGGGGTTGACCGTCAGATCGATCCGGTCGAGCGCGCGCAGCGCGGTCTCGCCGGCGCCGAAGGTCTTGCCGATCCCCTCCAGCGTGACGCGCGCGGTCATCCGCCGAGCGCCTGCTGCGGCTCGATCGCGAGCGCGGCGCGGATCGAGACCAGGCTGCCGAGCACGCAGATCAGCCCGATCACGCCGGCCATGACGGTGATCTCGGCCGGACCGAGCGCGACCGAGCGCGGGAAGACGTCGCGCACCGCGAACACCACGCCGACCGCCGCCACATAGCCTGCGCCGCCCAGGATCAGCGCCTGTTGCAGCACGAGTCCGACGATCGTGCGGTCCGAGGCGCCGATCAGCTTCAGAGCGGCGATCTCGCGCAGCTTGTCCATCGTCATGGTGTAGATGATCAGCGCGATGATCACGGCGGAGACGAACAGCAGCACGACGGTGAACATGCCGAGCTGCACGCGCGCGCTGCACCACCGAGCGCGTCAGGATGTCCGCCTGCTCGGCGTCGGTCAGCGCGGCGAGATGCTTCCAGCGCCGGATCGTCTCGGCGACGGCGTCCGGATCGGCCCCCGGATGGAGCCGCGCGATCACCGCGTTCACCGTGTCGATGGAGCCGGTCCCGGCGCCCGCCGCCAGCGCGCGTCGCGCCGCCGGCGGGGCGAGCTTGAATTGCAGGTCCTGGCTGTCGCGCAGATGCACGAAGGCAAGCGGGTCGCCGCCCGAGGCGACCAGCCCGCGCGTCAACCCGACCACGCGGTAGCGGTCGCCGCCGAGCTCGACCGTCGCGCCGAGCGGCAGGCGCGCGCGCGCATCCACCACCATCTCGAAGCGCGCGCCGCCGATACCTCGGCCGGCCTCGATCGCCGAGGGGCCGCCCGGCCGGCCGGGCTCGTAGCCCATGATCTGCATGCGCAGGATCCCCTGCGGCGCCTTCGCCTCGGCGGTGCGCAACGTGATCGCGCCGGCCGCGGCCACGCCGGGCACCCGCGCGACGATCGCGCGCACATCGCCCGGGATGCGCGAGCTCTCGGCAAAGGGCCCGCGCGTGCCCTGCTCGACCACCCAGAGCTCGGCGCTGAGCGAGCGCGACAGCGCCAGCGCCTCGGCCACCACGCCCTGGTAGATGCCGACCATCGACAGCGCGACCGCCATCAGCAGGCCAAGGCCGACGCAGGTCATCAGGAACCGGCCGAGGCTGTGGCGGATATCGGCGAGGGCGAGGTTCACGGGCTCACTGCCCGTGCGGCCCGGCCGACCGCGAAGCCGGGGCCGACCCTGAGCGCCACCGGCACCCCGGCCGGGAGGTCATCGGTGATCGCGAGCCTTGCGTCGAGCGTGCGCGCAGCGAAGCGCACCCGCCGCTGCGCCAGCCTGCCGTCCTCGATCGTCCAGACCGTGCCGGCGGCGCCGTCGAAGCCGTGCACCGCCGCCTCGGGGACAAGCCGCGCCTCGGCGAGCCGGCCGGTCTCGATCACGACCTCGGCCTGCTCGCCCAGAAAGACGGTCTCGGGGCACTGGCGGCAGCGCACATAGACGCGCTGCTCCTCGGTCACGCGGTCGCTCTCCAGACCGATGCGCACCACCTCGCCGGCGATGGGCGCGTCGGGGCGGCTGCGCATGGTTACGGTGGCGGGCTGGCCGAGTGCGAGGCCGCCGGCGCGACCCTCGTCCACATGGGCGAGCGCCCAGAGACTGCCGCGCGCGACCAGGGTGAACACGGCCTCGCCAGGGTTCAGCGCCGTGCCGGGCTCGCGCGCGCGCGATCACCACCGCATCGTAGGGCGCGGTGAGGGTGTGCTTGGCGAGCGCCGTGCGCTCGACCAGCAGGGTCGCCTTGGCGTCGGCAAGCGCGGCCGCGGCCACCGCCGCGTCGGCCCGATTGACCGCAAGATCGGCGGCGGCGACGGCGACCTCGGTCTCGGCCTGCTCCGCCGCCTCGATGCTGCCGGAGCCGCGCGCGGCGAGTTCGCGCCGGCGCGCCGCGGTGGCCTGGCGCTGGGCGAGCAGCGCCTCGGCGCGCGCCCGCTGGGCCTCGGCGCGCTGCGCCGCCGCCTCGGCCGACAGCACGGCAGCCTCCGCCTTGGCGACGCGCGCCTGCTGGCTCGCCGGGTTCAACCGGGCGAGCACCGTCCCCGCGGCAACCGCATCGCCGTGATCGACCAGCACCTCGACCAGCGTGCCCGGTACCTCGAAGCCGACGCGCGAGAGCACCTGCGCCTCGATCGTGCCGAGGCCGAACACACGGATCGGCACGTCACGCATGACGGCGGCGACGGGCACGGCGAGCGGGCGCTGCGTCGCATACCACCACGCGCCCGCGATCACCGCGGCGAGCACGAGACCGACGGGCAGGACACGGCGGAGGCGCATGGATGGTCCGCGTTGGCGACGGCCCGGGGCGTATCCTCAGGGCGTAGGGCCTATACCCGGCAGCCGGCAACCCCGCGCTGACCTGGATCAAGCTCCGCGGTTCAACCTGCCGCTGCCGCGCGCGGGCGCACCGCCTGGGCGGTCAGCAGCGCCGCGCCAAGCGCGATCCCCGCCCAGTGAGGCGACGGAATAGACACCCCGGTCATCCACTCGAGCAGCCCATCGACCGCACTCGGGAAGATCAGCAGCAGTCCCGCGAGTACGGTCGCCCAGCGCTCCCACCGCGCCATCATGCGCAGCCCGAAGCCCTGCGCGGCGGCGGCGAGCAGGCCGAGCCCGAAGGTCGCCAGCGTGGTGATCCAGGCGACATCGTCCCAGCCCATCCCCGGTGAACGTTGCAGCAGCAGCCCCACCCCGAGCGGATCCGTCACGAACACGAAGGGCAGCAGGAAGGCGGGCAGCGTGTATTTCCACGCCATCAGCGTGGTGTGGTAGGGCCCCGCGCCGGTGATCGCCGCGGCGGCGAAGGGCGAAAGCGCGGTCGGCGGCGAGACCTCGCTCAGGACGGCATAGTAGAAGATGAACATGTGCGCGGCGAAATCGGGCACGCCGAGCTTGATCAGCGCAGGTGCCGCGATCACCGCCGAGATGATGTAGGAGGCGGTCACCGGCACGGCGAGGCCGATCACCCAGACGATCAGCCCGGTGTAGACGGCCGTCAGCGCGAGCGAGCCGCCGGCATAGCGGATCGCGATCTCGCTGAACTTCAGGCCGAGGCCCGTCAGCGTGACCACGCCGACGATGATGCCGGCGCAGGCACAGGTGGCGGCGACGTTCAGGACCTGCACCGAGCCCTCGCGCAGCGCCGTGACCAGCTTCGCCGGCGTCATCGCGCATTCGCGGCGGAGCCACGAGAGCGCCACCGCGACCCCGCTCGCGTAGACGACAGAGAGCGTCGCCGAGTAGCCCCACAGCAGGAAGCCGACGATCGACACGAGCGAGGTCAGGTGGAACCCGTATTTCCTGAGCAGTGCGCCGGCAGTCTCGGTGCTGTAGGTCTCGCGATCGGCCGTTTCGTCGACGCCGATCCGGCGCTGGTCGAGTTCCACCATGAACAGCAGGGAGGCGTAGTAGAGGCAGGTCGGGATGATCGCCATCTCGATGACCTGCAGGTAGGAGATCTTCAGGAACTCGGCGATCAGGAACGCGGCCGCGCCCAGCACCGGGGGCGAGATGATCGCGCCGAGACCGCCGGCGGCGAGCAGACCGCCCGCATCGTGCGGCGCATAGCCGACGCGCTTCATCATCGGCCAGGCGACCGAACCGAGCGTGACGGTGGTCGCCACACCCGAACCGGAAGGTCCGCCGAGCAGGAATGAGGACAGCACCACCGTGCGGCCCGCGCTGGTCGCCTTCCCGCCCATCAGCGCGAACGAAAAATCGACGAAGAACTTGCCCGCGCCGGTCACCTGCAGCACCGCGCCGAAGATGGTGAACAGAATGATCAGGGTCGAGGAGACATCGACGGCGGTGCCGAAAATGCCCTCGAGCGTGATCGTCAGATGCGGCACGAGCCGCTCGGAGTCGTAGCCCTGATGCGTCCAGGGCGCCGGCAGATGGTTGCCGAAGAACGCGTAGAGCATGAAGACGATGCTGATCCCCGGCATGATCGGCCCGGTGGTGCGCCGCGCCGCCTCGAGCGTCAGCACGATCAGCATCCAGCCGACCACCAGGTCCATCGGCTCCGGGAAGACGTAGCGGTCGGTCAGCTCGTCGCCCCCGGCAATCAGATAGCAGAGGACATAGAGCGCGAGTGCGGCGAGCGCGATGTCCCACGGCATCAGCCGGTGCCGGAACCGGCGCGCCATCGGGTACATCAGGAAGGTCAAGGTGAGAACGAAGCCGACATGGATGTAGCGGAGATACATCGTCGGCACGATGTCGATCGCGGCGTAGAGGTGGAACACGCTCATTGCCAGGGCGAGGCCGGTGACGAACCAGAGCAGCGGTCCGCGATAGCGGTTGAGCGCGCCCTCCTCCTGCTCGATCAGCTCCTCGACCTTGTGCGCGGTGTCGTCGTCGAGCGCTGCCGCCTCGGGCGGCAGGTGATGCTCCTCGATCGGGTTTGCCGTCGTCACGCAACCGGTCCCATCACGTGCGAAGACCCGCCCCGGGCAGGGCGGGTCCTTCCGTGTTCCACCGTCAGCTCAGGGTCGCGCCCTGCGCCTTCCAGTAGGCTTCCGCCGCCGGATGCCACGGAATGCCGGCGGCCGATGATTTCTGGTTCTCGAGCTTGAAGTTGCGCGCCTCGCCATGGACGCGGGTGAGCTCCTCGCGACCCTCCCAGATGTTCTTGACGAGTTCGGTGACCAATGCGTCGGGCATGTCGGCGCGCACGGCGATGATGTTGCCGACCGACATCTGCTTGTTGGGCGTGGTCTGGCCCGGATAGGTGCCGGCCGGGATCTCCTCGGCGAAATAGACCGGGCCGTACTTCTCGACGATCTTCGGCACGAACTCGGCATGGTCGATCAGCCGGAGCTGCACCCCTGGCGTGGCGGCGAGATCGGTGATCGCCGCCGTCGGCACGCCGGAGACGAAGAAATAGGCGTCGAGCTTGCCGTCCTTGATCGCGTTGGTGCTCTCGGCCGGGCTCAGCCGCTCGCGCGCGCGGAAGTCGCGGTCGCGGTCGAGCCCCGCACCCTCGATCAGCCGGAACGCCATCACCTCCGTCGCCGAGCCGGGCGCGCCGGTGGAGACGCGCTTGCCCTTGAGGTCGGCCATGGTGGCGATGCCGGTCGAGGCGACCGTCACGACCTGCATCCGGTTCGTGTACATGACGAAGATCGCGCGCGCCGGCACGGGCCGGTTCTGGAACCGGTCGCGGCCGTTCACGGCATCCACCGCGGCGTCCACCTGGGTCAGGATCATGCCGACCCGGCCGGCGCCGAGCAGTTGCAGGTTGGCGACACTGCCGCCGGTGACCTCGACGGTGGCGCTCATGCCCGGGATGTTGCGGCTGAAGATCGCCGCCATGCCCCCGCCGAGCGGGTAGTAGACGCCGCCGGTCGTGCCCGTGGCGATGGCCAGCTGCTGCGCCGCCTGCGCGCGCAGGACCAAAGGCCCGGAAAGGGCGGCGGCACCGGCGGCGACACCGCCCAGGATGGTGCGACGTGGAACGCGGGTGTGCATGGGTATCATTCTCCTCCCATTGGCCCGAGGTGGCCGACTGGCCGCCGGTCTCCGGGCCCGATCGGCAGACGCTACCGGACGCGGCCGAAACGGACCAGCCGTTCCGTGCAGGGCACGGTTGACATAGGGCAAGGTATTTCCGCCCGCCCGGCGCATAGATACTCTCGCGCGGCGGACGGGACGGTCCTAGTCTTGCGCCGCCAGCACAGGAACGCCCGGAGGGACTGCGATGAAAGCCCGAGACCTGATGACGCCCGATGTCGTGACGGTGGCACCCAACACGCCCGTGATGGGTGTGGCCCGGCTGCTCGCCGAACGGCACATCAGCGGCGTGCCCGTCACCGATGCCGACCGCAAGATCCTGGGCGTGGTCAGCGAGGGCGACCTGATCAAGCAGGTCTCCGGCCGCAGCGACGACAGCCCGGGCTTCTTCAAGAGCCTGTTCGCCGATCCGCAGAAGATGGCCGAGCAGTATGTGAAGAGCCACGGCCGGACCGCCGCCGACATCATGACCCCGAATCCGATGACGGTGACCGAGGACACGCCGGCGGGCACTATCGCCGAGATGCTCGACAAGGAGCATATCCGCCGCGTCTTCGTCACGCGCGACGGGCGGCTGGTCGGCGTGGTGTCGCGCGCGGACCTTCTGCGCGCCCTGGTCTCGCCGCCGCCGGCCGCCGCCGGCGACACCTCCGACGAGGGCATCTACCGGGCCATCATGGCCGAGATGAAGAAGCAGCCCTGGGCCAGCACCTTCTACACCACGGTGGTGGTGAAGGACGGCGTGGTGGAGTTCTACGGCTACTGCGGCACCGACGAGTATCGTCGCGCGCTGCGCGTGCTCGCCGAGGGTGTGCCAGGCGTGAAGCGGGTCGAGGATCACATGGTGATCGGTCCGCTCTACGTGTACTCC
>CALKJX010000216.1 GCA_937995555.1 uncultured Elioraea sp. | reverse complement strand
GCTGGTCGCCTCGCGCGGCGGCAAGAAGATCCCCGCCGACGCGCTGATCCGCCCCGACGGCACGCTGTCGGGCGAACCGGAGACGCTCTACGGGCCGCTCGGCACGGGCGACCGCACGCCCGAGAACGGCGAGGGCGCGATTCGCGCCTTCGGCCTGCACAAGGGCTCGGGCCTCGCCTTCATGTGCGAGATCCTCGGCGGCGCGCTGACCGGCAACGGCACCTGCGGCCCGCGCGAACAGGGACGCGGCCGGATCACCAACGGCATGCTGAGCTTCTACATCCGCCCCGACGTGATCGACGAGCCGGCGGCCTTCGTCGCGCGCGCGGAACGCTACATCGCCTTCTACAAGTCCTCGCGCCCGGCCGAGCCGGGCGGCGAGGTGCTGATCCCCGGCGAGGTGGAGGCGCGCAACCGCGCCGAGCGGGGCGCCAACGGCATCCCGCTGCCGGACGACACCTGGAACAGCATCGTCGCGACCGCGCAGGCGGTGGGTGTCGAGGGCGCGCGCATCCCGGCAGCGGCGTGAGACGCGCCGGCGTCCTGCGGCGCAACCATCCGCGAACCGAACGACCGGGCTGGGCTGTCGTCGCGTTGGTCCGGCGCATGACCTCGCGTGCGCGATCCACGTGCCCTTCCCCGAGTGCTCCTTGCTGCACCTGGCAAATGCACGCAGCATGGGCGGCGACGACCCCACATCGACACGTGACATCCAGGGACAAGCATGGCGCAGCCCACGGACATCGCGATCGCCCGCGCGGCAACGCTGCGCCCCATCCAGACGATCGCCGCCGCGCTCGGCCTGCCGGACGACGCGCTGCATCCGTTCGGGCGCCACATGGCCAAGGTGCGGCTGGAGGCGCTTCCGCCGCGCCCCACGAAGGGGCGGCTCGTGCTCGTCACCGGCATCAACCCGACACCGGCGGGCGAGGGCAAGACCACGACCACGGTCGGGCTCGCCGATGCGCTGAGCCGCCGCGGGCTGCGCACCGCGGCCTGTCTGCGTGAGCCGTCGCTCGGCCCGTGCTTCGGCGTGAAGGGCGGCGCGACCGGCGGCGGCTATGCGCAGGTCGTGCCGATGGAGGAGATCAATCTCCACTTCACCGGCGACTTCCATGCCGTGACCGCCGCCAACAACCTGCTGGCGGCGATGATCGACAACCATCTCCACTGGGGCAACGCGCTCGGGCTCGATCCGCGCCGGATCACCTGGCGGCGCGGCCTCGACATGAACGACCGTGCGCTGCGCCAGCTCGTGGTCGGGCTGGGCGGGGCGGCGAACGGCTATCCGCGCGAGGACGGGTTCGACATCGCGGTCGCCTCGGAGGTGATGGCGGTGCTCTGCCTCGCGCGCGATCTGGCCGACCTGAAGGCGCGCCTCGGCCGGCTGATCGTCGGCAACCGGCGCGACGGGGCGGCGGTGACGGCTGCTGATCTGAAGGCCGATGGCGCGATGGCGGTGCTGCTGCGCGACGCGCTCAACCCCAACCTGGTGCAGACGCTGGAAGGGACGCCCGCCTTCGTCCACGGCGGCCCGTTCGCCAACATCGCGCATGGCTGCAACAGCGTCATCGCCACGCGCACGGCGCTGGCGCATGCCGATGTGGTGGTCACCGAGGCCGGGTTCGGCGCCGATCTCGGCGCGGAGAAGTTCCTGCACATCAAGTGCCGCCAGGCCGGGCTGGCGCCGGACTGCGTCGTGATCGTCGCGACGGTGCGCGCGCTCAAGATGCATGGCGGCATGGCGAAGGCTGCCCTCGGTCGCGAGGATGTCGCCGCCGTCCGGCGCGGCACGGCGAACCTGCTGCGCCACATCGACAACATGACCCGGTTCGGCCTGCCCGTGGTGGTGGCGCTGAACCGGTTCGACAGCGACACGGAAGCGGAGCTCGACGCGGTGCGCGAGGCGGTCGCCTCGGCCGGATCGGAGGCGCATCTCTGCACCCACTGGTCGGACGGCTCGGAAGGCGCGGCGACGCTGGCCGAGGCGGTCGCCGCGCGGCTCCGGTCGGGGCCTGCGTCCTTCACGCCGCTCTATCCGGCCGAGATGCCCCTCGCCGACAAGATCCGCGCGATCGCCACGCAGGTCTATCGCGCGGCCGATGTCGCGATCGCGCCCGCGGCAGCGAAGCGGCTCGCGGGCTTCGAGGCGGCCGGGTTCGGGCATGTGCCGGTCTGCATCGCCAAGACGCAGTACAGCTTCAGTGCCGATCCGACGCTGCTCGGCGCGCCGGAGGGCCATGTGCTGCCGGTGCGCGAGGTGCGGCTGGCCGCGGGCGCCGGTTTCGTTGTCGCGCTCGCCGGCGACGTGATGACCATGCCCGGCCTGCCGCGCGCACCCGCGGCCGAGACCATCACGCTGAACGACGCCGGCGAGATCGAGGGGCTGTTCTGATACCCGGCTGCCAAAGGCCAAACCTTTGGCGGCCGGGTATCGCGCGTGGGGCTGGTGGGGCGGCCATGCGCGAACGAAACCCGCCATACCGGCCTGCCGAGGGTGAAACCTTCGGCAGGCCGGTATGAGCCGGCTCAGAGCCGCAGGTTGAGCTTCGCGCCGACGAAGGTGAGCAGGCCGTTCGCCGTGGCGTCGCCCGCGCCGCCGAACAGGGCGAGACGCGGGTCGGAGGCGGGGGCGGCCGCATCCTCGTTCAGCGTCAGATAGCGCTGCACGAAGCGGTTCACCCAGGCGGGATCCTTGAATTTCTCGGGGTCCAGCCGCTTCTCGAGGATCGCCTTCTGCTGCTCGTATTCGAGCAGGCCGAACTGCTTGGGCAGGCCGAGCGCGGTGCGGGCGACGGCGGTGAGCACCCGGTCGCCCATCAGGCCCTTGACGTCGCTCACCGTGCCGATCATGCGCCGGAAGTAGAGCGCCTCGCGCAGGCCTGGGTTCGCCTCGCCGTTCGCCTTCTCGAAGCGGTTGGTGAGGGTGAGCTTGATGATCCTGTCGACCCGTTCCGGGTCTGCCAGGGGACGAGCGCCCGGTTCGTCGAAGCCGAATGTCTGGTTGAGCTGCCGGTAGCGCGGATCGACCATCCGGTTGGCGAAGCTGCGCAGGTCGGCGGGATCGTCGGTCAGCAGGCGCTTGATCACGGCGCGCTTGTCGACCTCGCCCTCGAGCTGGAACGCCTCCAACACGAAGGTGAGCGTGCGGCGATCCTTCATGAGCTCGTCGATCGAGCCGATCTCGGCCGCGCGCGCGCGGAACCGTTCGACATCGCGCGTGACGTCCTTGCGCGCTTCCCAGCGCGCCTGCATCGCCTCGCCGTTCCTCTGCAGGACCGACCAGGCGGTGGCGGCGCCGAGGCCGTAGAGCATCAGGCGACCGCGGGCACGAAGCGCTTCGCGGGCACGTCCGACGGCTGAACAGAGGCCGCGGCCGGGCGGGCGGAGAGCGCTTCGATCATGTCGCGATGCACCGCCATCAGGGGTTCCAGGCTCGCGGCATCGCCCATGCGCACGAAGCACTCGCGCTGCGCCCACAGCCCGAGCGAGGCGAGCCGGCCCTTCAGCTCGGCGGGCAGGGGATTGGCCGGCGAGGCGAGGTCGGTCAATAGGATGCCCCAGAGCTGGTGGGTCTTGTGCAGCGCGGCGACGCGCGCGGGCGTGTCGGTGGCGGAGGCGAGCAGGCCGTTGACGTGGCGGAAGGCGCGCGCCTCGGCCTCGCGCGGGGTCTCGGCGGCGTCGAGAACGGTGGCGTAGCGGCGGAACGACATGGCGCGACCTCACGCGGAACGGGGTGGGGGCGGCGCGCGCGCCGCCCCCGTTGGTCACTCAGCGGAACAGGCCGAGCAGGCTCTGGCCCTGCTGGTTGGCGATCGAGAGCGACTGGATCGCCAGCTGCTGCTTGGTCTGCAGGCTGGTGAGCCGCGCGCTCTCCTCGGCCAGGTCGGCGTCCACCAGGGCGCCGAGGCCTTCGCGGATCGAGTCGGTGAGCTGCTTGGTGAACTCCTGCTGCCCCTCGATCTGCGAGAGGCGGGCGCCGAGTTCCGCCAGGGCCGTGTTCATCAGACCGATGGCCGAATCGACGGTGCTGATGGCCGAGGACGCGTTCGTGATCGTGGTGCCGGCCACCGTGCCGCCGATCACGGTTGCGCGTGCGCTGACGTCGGCGGCGGCACCAAGGGCGCCCGTAGCGACGGTGTAGTCGTCGGTCATGTCCCAGACCTCGGTCGCGGTGTTGAAGGTCAGGCTGCCCCGGTTGCCCACGCCGAAGTTGAAGCCGATCCGGTCGATTCCGCCGCCGAAGATGTCGATCGTGCCATCCGTGTTCAGCCGCGCGCCGATGCCGTTCGACTTCATCGCATCGACCATCCGGCCGAGCTCGGCCGTTGGCGTCAGCGAGGTGCCGGTATCGATGTCGACAGCGATCACGACGCGGGTGGCGCTGGCTTGCGCCGACAACGCGTTGCCGGTGGTGTTGAACTCGAAGACGTACTCGATGCCGTCCTTGCGAACAGCGACGGCATTGCCGTCCGCGGGGTCGACAGCGGCGGGAGGCTGCAGGCGGAGGCCGCCCTGATCGACGTCGAAGTTGCTGAGATTCAGCAACTGTCCGGTCGTGCCGATCACGCCCTGGTTGGCGACGTCGATCGTCTTGCCCGTGATGTCGCGCAGCACGTTCAGGGTCTTGTCGCCGGTGAAGCTGGTGTCGTTGTTCAGCAGGTTGACGTTGTTGAACGTGGCCGTCTGGGCGAAGGAGCGCATGTTCTCGAGCAGGTTGCTGACCTGCGCGTTCATGGTCGCCTTGTCGAGGCCCTGCTGCTGACCCTGCGTGACGGTCTGCTTCAGCGTGGCGAGCTCGTTCGAGATCTTCGTCGCCGCATCGCGCGCCACCGTCAGCGCCGCCTTGCCGAAGGCGAGGCCGTCGGTCACGGCGCTGAGGCCCTTCAGGTCGGCGCGCATGGTCTGGGCGATCGCGAACACGGCCGGGTCGTCGTTCGCCTTGTTGATGCGCAGGCCGGACTCGACGCGCGCCTGCGTGGTCTGCATGTTGTTGTTGATCATCGACAGCGAGCGGATCGCCGCCATCGCCGTCACGTTGGTGTTGATCGAGGACATCGTCCTTCTCCTTCAACCGGGTTTCCGTTCCGCCGCCCCGCGCGCCCCAACCCAGTCCAGGACGGGCGGCGGCCGGCTGGCATGGGGTCTCGCAAGCACCGTGCCAGATCGCTACGAGAGCGCGACAAATCTGAATCCTTGGTTAATCCCGTAAAATCAACATGTTGCTCACAGCGCGGTGCACGCGGCAGCATGTGCCGGGCGGGCGGCATCCGCGACCGGGCAATCCCTTCCCCGGTCGCGCGCCGCCCGGCAGGAATTGCCGTGCCGGCAGGCGGGTCTTGCCGGCCCGTGCGGGCCGTTCGCGCGACGCAACCCTGCCGCCCGCGGCGACATCGCGGTTGACCCGCTCGCGCCGCTTTGCCATATCGCCCGCGTGTCGCGGAGGGCCGCGGCGCGCATCGCAACAGCCGATGGAGACCCCGATGGACGACGGAAGCGGAAGTCCTCGCTTCACGTTGCACCGCGCCGCACGGCGTCGGGGTGGACGCGCGCTGAGCCGCTGACCGGCCGCCACATCCTCCCCGGGCCCCGAGCGCCCGTTCGAGACGGAGGATTGTGGCCATGACCCGTACGCTCCTCGGCGCCGCCGGCGCCCTGCCGCCCGAGACCGCGACGGCCCTGCACCCGGCCGACCTCGCCGCACTGCTCGACCGTCGCGCGCCCGGGGATGCGTGGGAGGTGCTGGCGCGCCTGCCGCTCGCCCGCCGCGCCGAGACCTTCGGCTACCTCGCCGCCGCCACGCAGGTCGCGATCGCCGGGATCGCCCCGCCGCGCGCCCTCGCCGAGGTGATCTCGGCGATGGACGCCGACGAGCGCGCCGATCTCTGGAACCAGCTCGACGAGGCGGCGCGCGCGGCCCTCGCGCCGGCGCTCGCCGCGGCCGAGCGCGAGGACATCCGCAAGCTCTCCGCCTACGAGCCCGGCACCGCCGGCGCGGTGATGACCAGCGAATACGCGGTGCTGCGCCCGGAGATGACGGCGCGCGAGGCGATCGAGGCGCTGCGCGGCCAGGCGCACTCCAAGGAGACCATCCAGGTCGCCTATGTGCTGTCGCCGCAGCGGCGCCTGCTCGGCACCGTGCTGCTGGAGGATCTCGTGCTGGCACCCGCGGACCGCCGGGTCGAGGCGCTGATGCGCAAGGACCCGCCCTTCGTGCGCGCCGAGGACGATGCCGAGGCGGCCGCGCGCGCGATCGCCAGGTACGACCTGCCGGCGATCCCGGTGATCAACGGCGGCGAGATGATGGTCGGCATCGTCACCGCCGACGACGCGATGGACGTCGCCGCCGAGGAGGCGACCGAGGACTTCCACAAGGCCGGCGGCTCGGCCAGCCTCGGCGTGTCGATCCGCGAGGCGACCATCGGGCTGCTCTACCGCAAGCGCATCGCCTGGCTGCTGGTGCTGGTGTTCGCCAACCTCTTCTCGGGCGCCGGCATCGCGGCGTTCGAGGACGTGATCGCCGCCAACGTCGCCCTCGTCTTCTTCCTGCCGCTGTTGATCGACAGCGGCGGCAATGCCGGCAGCCAGTCGGCCACGCTGATGGTCCGTGCGCTGGCGACCGGCGAGGCGCGGCTCTCCGACTGGGCGCGGATGATGGGACGCGAGATCTCGGTGGCGGGGCTGCTCGGCCTCACCATGGCGGGGGCGGTGTCGCTGCTGGGGCTGGTGCGCGGCGGGCCGGAGATCGCCGCGATCGTGGCCCTGACCATGGTCTGCGTGGTCATGGTCGGCAGCCTGATCGGGCTGTCGCTGCCGTTCCTGCTGTCGCGCTTCGGCTTCGACCCCGCCACCGCCTCGGCGCCGCTGATCACCTCGATCGCGGATGCCACCGGGGTGCTGATCTACTTCGCGATCGCCTCGGCCCTGCTGGTCGGGTGAGCGCGGCAGGGGCAACCGCGAGAGGAGGCCGCCATGGACGAGGGAAGTAGATGGTGGGGGAGGCTGCATAAGCGGGCCAGAGGTGCAGACCTCCCCCGATCCCGGCTCGCCCGGCCCGATCACCTGACCGACCGCCTCGCCGTGGTGACGGCGACGAGCGCCTGAACGCGCGCGTCCCCGTCCTGGCGGCGGCTGCCAGAACGGAGACGCAACGATGATCAAGCCTCTCGAGAAGAACGCGCTGGTCGCGTTCATCGAGCGCAAGGACCTCGACTCGGTCCGCGCCGCGCTCAAGCCCTACCACCCGTTCGATATCGCCTCGGTGCTGCCCGACCTGCCGGCCGAGCAGCAGGTGGAGGTCCTGCTGAGCCTACCCGCCAAGCGCCAGGCGCAGGTGTTCGGCTATCTCGACGCCGGGGAGCAACTGGCGCTCGCGCGCGCGCTCCGGCGCGAGGATCTCGGCCGACTGTTCGCCGACATGGATCCGGACGAGCGGGCGGACCTGTTCAAGCGCCTGCCCGAGGCGGTGCGGGACGCGATCCTGCCTGGGCTCGCCCAGGCGCAGCGCGAGGACATCCGCAAGCTCGCCGCCTATCCGGAGAACACCGTCGGCGCGGTGATGACGTCGGCCTACGCGTCCGTGCCGCCCGACGTCACGGCCCGCGAGGCGATCGAGCTCCTGCGCCAGGAGGCGCCGAACCGCGAGACGATCTACGAGGTGTTCGTGATCGACGCGACGCGCGACCTGCTCGGCGTGGTCTCGCTGCGCGACCTGCTGCTGGCCGCCCCCGAGGCGCGCATCTCGGAG
>CALKJX010000215.1 GCA_937995555.1 uncultured Elioraea sp. | reverse complement strand
ATCACCGTCGACATCACCCCGCTCGACCAGATGGGCATCGACGACAAGACGATGCTGAGGCTGCTGCGGCTCGGCGTGATGGACTTCGCCGGCATGGACATCTCCAAGATGGCCGGCGACGACGCGCGCTTCGAGGGCTGCGACCTCGCCGGGCTGATGCTGGATGCCGACAAGGCGCGCGCGGCGTGCAATGCCTGGCGCCCGGTGATCGACCGGCAGATGCAGCGCAACTGGAACGCGAAGCTGCTCGCCTTCGGTGGCAACCCGCCGCAGGTGTTCTGGTGCCGCGACGTGATCAGCGGGCTCGAGGGCCTGCGCGGCAAGAAGATCCGCGTGTTCAACAACACGATGCGCGACTTCCTGCAGGGCATCGGCGCGACCGCGGTGAGCATGGCGTTCGCGGAGGTGGTGCCGGCGCTGAACTCGGGCGTGGTGGACTGCGCGGTGACCGGCAGCCTGTCCGGCAACACGGCGCGCTGGCCGGAAGTGACGAAGTCGATCTATCCGATGTCGCTCGGCTGGAGCATCAACGTCCTGGCCGTCAACCTCACCACCTGGAACCGGCTGGAGCCGCGCGTGCAGCAGTTCTTCCTCGACCAGGTGAAGGCCTACGAGGACCAGATGTGGCAGACGCTCAAGGCGGCGGATGCCCAGGCCGACAACTGCAACTTCAACCGTGGTCCGTGCACCATGGGTCGCCCGGCCAACATGATCGAGGTGCCGGTGAAGCCGGCGGAAGCGGAAGTGCACAAGCGGCTGGTGGAAGGCGCGGTGCTGGCGAACTGGGCTCGCCGCTGCGGCGCGGAGTGCGCCCGCGAGTGGAACGATACGGTCGGCAAGACGCTCGGCCTGAGGGCACCGGTTCGCTGATCGTGCGTGACGCCGGTCCGGCGGCCCACGGCCGGGCCGGCGATCCTTTCGTGCGGTACGGAGCAGGCGCGTGACGCGCATGATGAGGGGACTTGCCGTGCTGGCCCGATCCGGGCTCTGGTTTGGCGGCGCGCTGATCCTCCTCTCCGCGGTGCTGATCGGCATCGACGTGTTGCTGCGCAAGGTCTTCGTCGTGTCGATCGGCGGCGCTGACGAGCTGGCCGGCTACGCGCTCGCGATCGGTACGGTCTGGGCGCTCGCAGCGACGCTGCTCGACCGCGGGCATATCCGGATCGATTCCCTCTACATGCTTCTGCCGGCGTCGATCCGGATCGTGCTCGACTTCGTGGGCCTGATCCTGCTGGTCGGCTTCTTCGCCCTCGTGTTCTGGCATGGCCTCGGCGTGTTCGAGCAGTCCTGGGTGTCGCATTCGCGCAGCCAGTCCGCGCTCGAAACCCCGCTCGTGATCCCGCAGGTGATCTGGCTGGCCGGGCTCGCGGTGTTCGTTCTGGTCGGTGCCGCCCTGTTCGCCGCAGCGCTCGGCCGGGTGGTTCGGGGCGACCGCGCCGGCGTGGCCGACCTGATCGGCACGCGCTCGGCGGCCGAGGATGTCGCCGAGGAGGTCCGTGCCGCGGAGCGGCGGCGGTGACGGCGCGGCCACGATGATCCCCACCACCATCCTGACCCTGCTTGGCCTGCTCGGCGCCGGCATCCCCGTGGCGGCGGCCCTCGGCGTGCTGGGACTCGCCCTGGGCGAGATCTACGCGCGCTTCCCGCTGCACCTCGCGATGGGCGAGATGGCGTGGGCGACCTCGAACTCGTTCCTGCTGGTCGCGATCCCGTTCTTCGTGCTGCTCGGCGAGATCCTGCTGCGCTCGGGCTCGGCCGAGCGGATGTATGCCGCGCTCGTCCAGTGGGTGCCGTGGCTGCCCGGCGGGCTGATGCATTCCAACATCGCCGCCTGCGGCCTGTTCGCCGCCACCTCGGGGTCGAGTGTCGCGACCGCCGCGACGATCGGCACGGTCGCGATGGGCGAGATCGAGCGGCGCGGATACAACGAGCGCCTGTTCCTCGGCACCATCGCCGCCGGCGGCACGCTCGGCATCCTGATCCCCCCTTCGATCAACATGATCGTCTACGGCGTGCTGACGGAGACCTCGATACCCGCCCTCTATCTCGCCGGGCTGGTGCCGGGAATCCTGCTCGCGTCGCTGTTCAGCCTGACCGTGCTGATCGTCTGTCTCGTCCGGCCCGGGCTCGACGGCGAGCGCGTGCCGACCACCTGGGAAGCGCGCTGGCGGTCGCTGCCCGACCTGATCCCGCCGCTGTTCATCTTCCTCGCCGTCGTTGGCTCGATCTATGCGGGGCTCGCGACCGCGACCGAGGCGGCGGCGCTGGGCGTGCTCGCGGCGCTGCTGGTCGCGACCTGGAAGCGGCGGCTGACCTGGGGCGTGCTGCGCGAGTCGCTCGAAGGCACGATGCGCACCACCGCGATGATCATGGCGATCCTGATCGCGGCCTATTTCCTGAACTTCGTGATCACCTCGATCGGGCTGACCGCGATGGTCAACCGCAGCGTCACCGCGCTCGGCCTCGACCGGTTCGAGCTGCTGCTCGTCGTGATCGGGTTCTACCTCGTGCTCGGCATGTTCATGGAGACTCTATCGATGATGGTCGCGACCGTGCCCATCATCGTGCCGGTGCTGGTCCGCGCGGGCTATGATCCTGTCTGGCTCGGCGTTCTGATCGTGCTCTTGATGGAGACGGCGATGATCACGCCGCCGATCGGCATCAACCTCTACGTGGTGCAGGGCCTGCGCAAGCGCGGCCGGATCGACGACGTGATGATCGGTGCCGCCCCCTTCGTGCTGACCCTGATCGCGATGATCGCGCTCCTGGTGGTCTTGCCCGACCTGGCGCTCTGGCTGCCGCGTACCGCGCGGGGATGAGGCGTCATCGCTCGATGACGATGTTGCCGGCCTCATCCAGCCGCGCGCGCCAGCCGGGCAGTACCAGGCAGGTGGCGTCATACTCCTCGACGATCAGGGGCCCTGTCCGTTCCGCGGCGAGATCGGCGCGGCGCAGCACGGGCGTCTCGATCCAGCCGGCGCCGGGCCCGAAATAGGCACGGCGCGGCGCGACTGCCGTCTCGCTGCGCGCGGGCGTGGTGTGATCCGGGAGGGCGCCGTTCGCGCGCAGCCCGTGCCCGACCACCTGGATCGATACGAGCTCGATCGGCTCCTCCGCGCCGGCGCGATGGCCGTAGGTGCGTTCATGCTCGACGCCGAACGCCTCCTCCAGACCGCGCAGCGCGGCCGTGTCGAGCGGCCCGTCGCGCACGGGCACGGTAAGGTCGAAGCTCTGGCCGTGATAGTGCAGCGCGGCCGCGCGCGTCACCCGTGCGGTGGGTCCCGTGAATCCCTCCGCCGCGAGTTGCGCGCGAGCCTGGGCGGCGAGCGCGTCCCACGCCGCGTTCAGTTCCGCGAGATCGAGCGCGCCGGTGAGCCGACGGAAGCTCCGCGCGTAATGGTGCTCGGTGTCGGCGTAGAGCAGGCCGAAGGACGAGAACAGCCCGGGCGAGGGCGGCACGACGATCCGGCGCATGCCGAGTTGTTCGGCCATGCCGCAGGCGAAGAGGGGACCGTTGCCGCCGAAGGCGAACAGGGCGAAGCGGCGCGGATCGCGCCCGCGTTCCGTCGAGACGGCACGGATCGCGCGGATCATGTTGGAGGCCGCGATCAGATGCGCCCCGTGCGCGGCGCGCGCGAGCTCGAGCCCGAGCGGACGCGCGACCTGCTGTTCGAACACCGCCGCCGCGCGTGCCGCGTTCAGCGTCACCGCACCGCCCACGAGGTGATGCGGGTTGAGGTAGCCGAGAATCACGTTCGCATCCGTGATCGTCGGGGCGGTGCCGCCCTGGTCGTAACAGACCGGCCCCGGCACGGCGCCCGCGCTCTCGGGCCCAACCTGCACCCCACCGGCAGCATCGACGCGCACGAGCGAGCCGCCGCCGGCGCCGACTTCGGCGAGGTCGATCGCCGGCACCTTCAGCAGATAGCCCGCGCCCGTCAGCAGTCGCGATCCGACCATGATGCCGGCCCCGACCGAGTATTCGGCCGCGCGCGCGACATGCCCGCCCTCGACGGTCGCGGCCTTCGCGGTGGTGCCGCCCATGTCGAAGGTGATGATGTCGGGGAGGTTCTTGGCGCGCGCGAGCGCCTGCGCGCCGATCACGCCGCCGGCGGGGCCCGACTCGATGATGTGCATCGGCCGGGCGGCCGCCGCCTCGGAGGCCATCAGCCCGCCATTTGACTGCATCAGCAACAGCCGGGCCGGTACCCCCGCGCTGTCGAGCCCGCTGCGCAGGGCGCGCAGGTAGCGCGCGACGATCGGCATCACACAGGCGTTGATCACCGTGGTCGAGGTGCGCTCGTACTCCTTGATCTCGGGCAGCACCTCGGACGAAACCGAGAGCGGCAGATCGGGTGCCAGGCGGCGCACGATCCCGGCGAGCAGCGTCTCGTGCGCGGGATTGGCGTAGGCATGCAGCAGGCAGATCGCGATCGCCTCGACGCCCTCATCGATCAGGCCGCGCACCACGGCCTCGGCCTCGGCCGGATCGAGCGGTCGTTCGATCCGGCCCCGCGCATCGACGCGCTCGTCCACCACGCGGCGCAGCCGGCGCTCGACCAGCGGCGGCGGCTTCTCCCAGGCGATGTCGTAGAGCCGCGGCATCCGCAGCGTGCGGATCTCGAGCACGTCGCGGAAGCCCCTGGTGGTGATCAGCCCGGTCCGCGCACCCTTGTGCTCCAGGATCGCGTTCGACGCGACCGTGGTGCCGTGCCTGATCTCCTCGATCGCGCCGCCGGCGATGCCGGTTTCGGCGAAGAGCTGGCCGAGGCCCTCGACGATCGCGCGCGCATAGTCGCCGACGCTCGAAGAGATCTTCTTCGTGTGCACGGTGCCGTCGGCTCCGAGCAGCACGATGTCGGTGAAGGTGCCGCCGATATCGACACCGACGCGCCAGGTCGCGGCCATGCGCGTTACTCCGCCGCCCGCGGCAGCGGATCGGTGCGCTGCACCTTCGGCGGTTCCTGCCAGCCGCGCCGCGCGCGCAGCTCGGCGCGCAGACGCGCGGTGGCCGCAACATCGACGGCGTCGGCGGCGACCACCACACCGTAATCGGCGGCGGCCTTGCCGACCGAAAGCAACTCGTTGCGCACGTCGCGCAGCACCAGAGCAGGGTCGCGCGCCAGCGGATCGCCCCAGCCGCCGCCACCGGCGAGCACGTGGCGGAACACGTCGCCGCGGCGGATGGTCATCGTGAGCTTGGAGGGCAGGGGTTCGGCCGCGCCGTCTGGGTTCAGCACGTTCTCGGACGGCGCGCCGGGGCTGCCGCCATAGAGGCCGAACGGCCGGTGCACGCGCCGGTCGGAGCGCACCTGCAACGTGCCCTCCGCCTCCAGGAAGCGGTAGTCGCGGCGGAACGGCACGCCGCCGCGGAACGTCCCCGCACCCGCCTTGTCGGGCACGAACTCGTAGGCGAGCAGCTGGATCGGCTGCTCGGCTTCCGTCACCTCCACCGAGTGCGAGGCCATGTTCGCGAACATGTGGCTGTTGCCGTCCAGCCCGTCGGCCCAGGGACGCGCTCCCCAGGCGCCGCAGGTGAAATCCACGTAGATGAATGGCTTGCGTTCGGCGTCCCAGCCGCCGATCGAGATCCCCGTGTTGCCGCCGTCGCCGGCGGCGAACACGCGGTCGGGCAGCATCATCGCGAGCGCGCCGAACACGCAGTCGGTCATGCGGAACCCGGTCAGCCCGCGCGCCGCACAGGCGGCCGGCAGCACGCCGTTGCCGACGGTGCCGGGTGGGCAGATCACCTCGATCGCGCGGAACACGCCCTCGTTGTTCGGGATGCCCGCCGGCAGCACCGAGCGCACGGCGGTGTAGGAGGCCGCCTTGGTGAAGGAGAGCGTGCTGTTGATCGCCCCCTTCACCTGCTTGTTGGTGCCGGTCCAGTCCACCACCATATGCCCGCCGCGCTTCCTCAGCGTGACGAACAGGCGGATCGGCTTGCCGACATCCACCCCGTCGTCGTCGATCCAGTCCTCGAACGACCATTCGCCGTCCGGCAGCTCGGCGAGTGCTGCGCGCGTCAGCCGCTCGGCATAGTCGATGACCGCCTCCATGTAGCCGGTGACCGTCTCGGCGCCGTAGCGGGACACGAGCTCGGCGAACCGGGTCTCGGCGATGTGGCAGGCGGCGAGCTGCGCGCGCAGGTCGCCGAACAGGCGCACCGGCAGGCGGACGTTGCGCTCGATGATCGCCATCAGCGTCTCGTTGCGCACGCCGCGGTCGTAGAGCTTGAGCGGCGGGATGCGCAGCCCCTCGGCGTAGATCTCGGTCGAGTCCGAGGCGTTCGAGCCGGCGACGCGGCCGCCCACGTCGGTGTGGTGGCAGACGGTCGCGGCGAAGGCGAGGCGCCTTCCCTGGTGGTAGAGCGGCTTGAACACGAAGATGTCGGGCAGGTGCATCCCGCCGTCGAACGGGTCGTTCAGGCAGTAGATGTCGCCCTCGTGCATCGAGTCGCCGAAATGGCGCATCACGCTCTCGAGCGCGGTCGGGATCGAGCCGAGATGCCCGGGCAGCGTCAGCCCCTGCGCCACCAGTCGCCCGTTCGCGTCGGCGAAGGCAGTCGAATAGTCCATGTTGTCCTTGAGCACACCCGAATAGGTGGTGCGGAACACGGTCAACGCCATCTCGTCGGCGATCGAGAAGATCGCGTTGCGGAAGAGCTCGAACGCGATCGGGTCGTGGCTGGCGGACATGGAGTATGCGGGCCTCGTGCGCGGTGTGCGCGCGAGTGTCGGCGCTCAGGTCGTGGCCCGCAAGCCGGGTACGTCGACCCCTCATGCGCGAGCCGCCAGCATCGCGGGATGATGCCCGAGGCGGAGCGCGGGCTGCTGCGCCATGTGCGGGAGACGCCGGATGACGCGATCCCGCCGGCCGCGCGCGTGGCGGCGCGGGTGTTCGGGCTGGTGCTCGCTGGCACGATCGGTGCGGCGCGCGCGGGCCGATGCGGCCCTTCCGCTCCGCCACCGTCGGCGTGTTCGGCGCCTGGGGTGCGGTCGCGCGGCTGCGCGGCTTCGACCTCGCGAAGGGCGCGGCCGGCGCGGCACTCCTGTTCGGCCAGATTCCCGGAACGATGCAGGCGCATCACGAGGGCGGCATGGCGCTCGCGGTGCAGATGGGCTTCGCCGGCGCGGCCGACCTGCTTGCCGCCGACCTCGCCGACGCAGGCGCGCGCGGTCCGGATGCGTGGCTGACCGGCGCGTCGGGCTTCCTGGCGATGACGGAGTCGGAGCACGATCTTGCATCCGGCCCCGCCGCACTCGGGCTCACGTGGCAGGTGCAGGCGCTCTCGCACAAGCCGTTCCCGTCCGGGCGGCGCGCGCATCCGGTGATCGACGGGCTGCACCGCCTGCGCGCGCGAGGCGATCGACGCGGCCGCCGTCCGCGAGGTGCGGCTGCATCTGCCGCCGCTGGCAGCGCGTCTGGTCGGCCGGCCGCTGCGCGAGGATCTGACGTCGAACCATGCGCGGCTCTGCCTGCCCCTCGTCGCCGCGACCACGCTGCGCTTCGGCACCGTCGGGCTCGCCGATTTCACGCCCGCGCGCCTGACCGACGCCACGACGCTCGCGCTCGCGGCCAGGGTGCGGCTGATCCAGGACGCCAACCCCGGCCTGAACGCGGTCGTGCCGCAGACGGTGGAGGTGCAGCACGCCACGACCGCGCGCGTGACCGTCGAGCACACGCTCGGCAGCCCCGCGAATCCGCTCCCGCGCGAGGCGCGGACCGCGAAGGCGGCGGCCTGCCGGACCGCCGCCCGTGCGCGGATGCCGCTCCGCTGTCGCCGCGGTCGGGACGATCGACGCCGCCCTCGACCTCGGCGCGCTGCTGCGCGCCGTCCCGGGCTGAGGTTACGCCGCACGCATCAGCGCGGTCGTCTGCTCCACGAGGCGCGCGAGCCCGGCCTCGGGGGTGAGGTCGCCGCGCATGATCGAGGTCAGGATCTCCTGCTGCGCGCGGTGGATGCGCGGCCCGTTCGCGCCGTAATCCTCCCACGGCAGCGAACGGTCGGCCTGCAAGGCGGCCGAGCGCGCGTTCGGGTTCTGCTGGTAGTAGCTGCCGAGATACTCCGGCCCGGCCGCGCGCAGATTGGTCGGCAGGTAGCCGGTCATCTCGACCGCGATCTTCTGCGCGAGGGGACCCGCGGAGAACTTCACGTACTCCCACGCCGCGCGGCGCTTGGCTGCGTCGCGCGCCATGATCACCGCCGCGTTGCCGCCTGTCGGCACGCCGCCGTTCTGCTTGTCGGTGATCGGGAAGGGCGCGGTGCGCAGCGGGAACCGTCCGCCCACCAGCCCGGTGATGACGGCGAGCCGGGCCGGGCTGTCGAAGATGACGCCGATGCCGCCGGTGGCGAATTGCTGGCGGTTCTGGTCGGGGCCGATCAGTTCCATGCCGCATTCGGTGACGAAGCGCCGCGCCAGCCGCACCGCCGCGAGCCCGGCGGCATTGCCGAAGGCGACGGTCTTGCCGTCCGGCGACAGCATTCGCCCGCCGCCCTGTTGCACCAGCGCCTGGAACAGCCAGTCGGAGTCGAAGCTGTTGATGTAGTAGGACACGCCCATCGCGGTCGGTGCCGCCTGCTTGATGCGCGCGCCGAGCGCGATCACGCCGTCCCAGGAGTCCGGGAAGGCGTCCGGGTTGCCGCCCGCGCGCGCAACCAGCTCGGGGTTGTAGTAGGCGATCGGCGAGGAGGCGTTGAACGGCATGCCGAACTGCGTGCCGTCCACCTTGCCCAGCGCCAGCATGCGCGGACTGAAGTTCTCGCTGGCCCAGGTGGCGCCCTCGGCGGCGATCAGGGGCCCGAGATCGACGATCTGGTTGCGTGCGGCCAGCGTGCGCGCGAGTTCGGGCAGGCGGTTGAAGCCGGAGAACGTCACGTCCGGCAGCTGGTTGGTCAGCGCGCCGCGCAGCAGCGACTGATGCAGCTCGTCGTAGTTCGGCATGATCTGACGGAAGGCGATGCGGATGGTCGGGTTCGCCTTGGTGAACTCCTCGGCGATCGGCCCGAAGAACCGCGCGAAGGACGGATAGGCGTGCACGACGTCGAGCGTCACCTGCGCCTGGGCGTCCGCGCGCCCCGTGGGCAGGGCGGCGGCGAGGGCCGCGGCCCCCGTGCCGGTCAGCAGTTGCTTGCGTGTCAGCATCATTGTCACTCCCTTCTGGGTTGGTCGGTCAACGAACCCCGGTCATGGTGATGCCGCGCACGAAGGCGCGGCGGGCAACGAGGAAGCCGACGATCATCGGTCCGGTGATCAGTGCCGCGGCCGCCATCAGTGCGCCGTAGTTGCCGCCCGTCTCGGCATCGCGGAAGGCGAGGATGCCGAGCGCCGGTGTCGCGCGCTCGGACGAGGTGACGACGATCAGCGGCCA
>CALKJX010000214.1 GCA_937995555.1 uncultured Elioraea sp. | reverse complement strand
CTGCCGCTGGACAGTGAGGAGTACGTCTGGACCGACACGCTGTTCGCGGAATACGGCGTCGATCCCGCGGCCTTCGTGCCGACCCGCGCGCGTGTCTTCGCGATGATCCATCCCGACGATCGCCAAGCGTTCGCGGATGCCGACGCGCGGACGAGGCGCACCGGCGAGACGACGACCGTGACATTCCGCATCGTCCGGCCGGATGGCAGCGTGCGCTGGCGGCGCGCAGTCGCGGGCCTGGAGCGAGATGCCGACGGCACGCCGGTGGCGCTGATCGGCGTCAGCCAGGACGTGACCGAGGAGGTCGAGACGCGCGCGCGGATCGCCGAACAGGCGCATCGGCTGCGCGAGGTCGGGCGGGTGGCGCATATCGGCTTCTACCGCCGCGCGCTGGACGGGTCGCAGATGGTGGCGACGGAGGAGAAGCTGCGCCAGTTCGGCCTGCCGCCGGACAGCGGGCCGCTCGACGTCAGCGTCTTCCGGGCCCGCATCCACCCCGACGACCTCCCGCAGGTGGAAGCGGCCGGGCGGCGCATCGTCGAGACCGGCGAGACCGAAACGGCGACGTTCCGCGTCTGCCGCCCGGACGGCACGGTGCGCTGGGTCCGCATCGTTGCCGGGCTGGAACGCGATGCCGAGTGGCAGAAGATCGCTGTCACCGGGCTGTCGCAGGACGTCACCGAGGAGGTCGAGGCCGCCGAGCGGCTGCGCCAGCGCGAGACGCTGCTCGGCGATGCCGGCCGTGTCGCGCGCCTCGGTTTCTGGCGCCGGCGCCTCGACGAGGAGACCGTCGTCTGGTCCGAGGAGGTGTATCGCTTCTACGGCTTGGAGCCTGGCGGCGTGGTGCCGACACTCGCCCTGATCCGCGCCCGCATGCATCCCGACGACGTACCGGTCTGGCAGCAGGCGCGCGAGCGACTGCGGGAGACGGGCGAGAACCAGACGATCACGGTGCGCGTGCGTCAGGCGGATGGCAGTTGGCGCTGGATCCGCGATTCGGTGGGGATGGAGCGCAGCGACGGCGGCGCGGTCACCTTCTACGGCATCACCCAGGACGTGACCGAGGAGGTGGAGGCGCGCGAGCGGCTGGATCGCCAGCGGCGCCAGCTTGCCGATGCCGGCCGCGTCGCGGGGCTGGGCTTCTGGCGGCTGCCGATCGGCGGCGACACGTTCGAACTCAGCGAGGCGATCTACCACCAGATCGGCGCGGATCCGCGCACCTTCACCTCCAGCGTCGAGGCGGTGCTGGGGCTGATGCCGCCGGAGGACCAGGCGATCGTGCGGGCCACGCTCGACCGCGTGGCGGCGACGGGCGAGCAGGCGAACGTCGTCTATCGCGTCCGCCGGCCCGACGGCGCGATCCGCCATCGCAGCTCCTCCGTGGGGCTGGAGCGCGGCCCCGATGGCGTGCCGGTCGCGCTCGTCGGCGTCTCGACCGACATCACCGAGCGGGTCCAGCAGGAGGAGCGGCTCGAGCGCGCGCAGCGGCTGAACGCGCTGGGCGAGCTGACCGGCGGCATCGCGCATGACGTGAACAATCTGCTGTCGGTGATCGGCCTGAACCTGGAGCTCGTGCACGAGCTCGTGCCCGACGGCGAGGCGCGCGAGCTGACCGAAGCCGCGCTGCATGCGGTCGGCCAGGGGGCGAAGCTGACGCGCGGGCTGCTGGCCTTCGCGCAGCGGCAGTCGCTGCGCCCCGCGTCCGTGCCGCTCGCGCCGCTGATCGGCGGGCTCGACGCGCTGCTCAGGCGCGCGCTCGGCGGGCGGATCGTGCTGCGCACCGAGGTCGCCCCCGACACCCCGTCTGCCCTCGTCGATGCCGCGCAGCTCGAGACCTCGCTCGTGAACCTGGTGCTGAACGCGCGCGACGCCATGCCGGAGGGGGGACTGGTGACGATCCGCGCCGGGCGCGCGTCGGCCGAGGAGGCGGTTGCGGCCGGACTCCCGGCGCGGGTGCATGTGCGCATCGCGGTCGAGGACGAGGGCCAGGGCATGGCGCCGGAGGTGCTGGCGCGCGCCTTCGAGCCGTTCTTCACCACCAAGGGTGCGGGCAAGGGCACCGGGCTCGGGCTGGCGATGGTCTATGGTTTCGCGCGCCAGTCGGGCGGCGAGGTGCGCATCGACAGCACCGAGGGGGAGGGCACCACCGTCACGCTCTGGCTGCCGATCGCCGAGGAGGAGGCCGGCATCGGTGTGCTGCGCGCAGCCGACCACGCGGTGCTGGCAGGTGTCCGGCTGCTCGTGGTCGAGGACGAGGCACCGCTGCGTGCCCTGGTCGAACGTCTCTGCCGCGACGCGGGCATGGAGGTGAGTGCGGTCGCCGACGCGGATGCCGCGGTGGCGCTGCTGCGCTATGGCGTCCGGGTCGATCTGCTGTTGAGCGACATCCGCATGCCCGGAAGGCTCGACGGGCACGGGCTCGCCGCCGAGGCGCGCGCACTGCATCCGGGACTGCCGGTGGTGCTGATGACCGGCTTCGACGACTCCGTGGCCGGCGACGTCGTGGTGCCGCAGCTGCGCAAGCCGTTCAGCCGCGCCGATCTGCTCGACGCGCTCGCCGCGGCGCTGCGCGCGGCGCAGGCGACGGCGAAGTGACCGCCGCGATGCGTCCCGACCGCTATGCCGCCGGCATCACCTTCGGGTTGAAGGCGTTCGTGCCGATGGCCGAAGGGGACGGCGCGTTCGGCAGGGTCTGCGCGGTCAGCGTGATCTCGACCGTCTTCGCCATCAGCGCGCCGTCGATCCAGCCGATGCCGTTCGCGCGCGACCGTTCGGTGATCGCGAGATCCATGACGTAGGGCACCGCCTCCAGCAGGGCGGCACGGTCGATCCCGGCGCCGACCTCGTTGGCGAGCGCATCGACCGCGGCGGCGGGGTCCGCCTGGGCGGCGGCCCAGCCGCGATAGGTCGCGGCCAGGAAGCCGCGCGCGAGATCGCCGTTCGCGGCCAGGAAGGCGGGCTTGGCGAAATACGCGAAGCCGTAGAGCTGCAGGCCGTAATCGGCCCAGAGCAGATTGCCGACATTGCCCCTGCCGAGGGTCTTCTCCCAGAGCGGATAGCCCGTGTACTGGTCGAAGCTGACCTCGGTCTGGCCGGTCGCCACCGCGGCCTGTTTGCCCTCCGGTCGGACGTTCACCATGGTGATCGCTTCGGGGCGCAGCCCGTTCGCGCGCGCGAAGGCGGGCCAGAGCACGCGATGCGAATCGCCCGGCGGCAGCGCCACCTTCTTGCCGGCGAGATCGGCGGGCTTGGTGATGCCGCTGTCCTTCCTGAAGAACGCGTTGTTGCCGGCCTTGTCGAGCACGATGCCGATCACCTGCAGCGAGGCGCCACGCCCGACCCCGGTGATGATGGTCGGCGTGTCGGCCTGGCCGATCTCGGCCTGGCCGATCTCGACCCGCTGCACCGTATCCGCCGAGCCCTGGCCACGCTGGATCGTCAGATCGATTCCCGCCTCGGCGTACCAGCCGCGCGCCTTGGCGAGGAACAGCGGGCTGTGATCGGCCGAGGGGAACCAGTTGAGCTGGAGCGTCACCTTGCGAGGCTGGGCGAAGCCTGTCCGGCCGATGACAGGGGCGGCGAGCGCGCCGAGCCCGGCGGCGCGGATGAGACTGCGGCGTGTGGTCATGGCGTTTCCTCTCCCGTGTTCAGGCCGTGCCGGGGCGGCGATGCTCCCACGGCATGGCAAGGCGTTCGGCCGCGACCACCAGCGCATAGGCGCCGAGGCCGACGACCGAGATCAGGATCAGCGAGGCGAAGATGCCGGCCGTGTCGAGCGTCACCCCGGCGGCGAGGATCACCGCGCCAAGCCCGCGTTCGGAGGCGACGAACTCGCCGACGATCGCGCCCACCACCGACATCGAGGCGTTCATCTTGAGGCCGGCGAAGATGTAGGGCAGCGCGGAGGGGAAGCGGATGCGCCGCAGCACCGTGAGCTTGCCTGCGCGCATCACGCGCACGAGGTCGAGCAGATCCGGCTCCACCGCCTTCAGCCCGACGGCCGTGTTGATCACCACCGGAAAGAACGCGACCGTGACGCCGATCACGATGTTCGGCACGATCCCGTAGCCGAGCCAGAGCAGGAACACCGGCGCGAGTGCGATCTTGGGCAGGGTGTTGAACAGCACCAGCAGCGGCAGCACGGTGCGCTCCAGCACCGGGTGCCAGACCACGACCACCGCGAGCAGGATGCCGAGCACGGCCGAGGCGACGAACGAGCCCGCGACCGCGAGCAGCGTCGCCTCCAGGTTCGTGCCCCACTGGTAGCGCGCATCGGCGAGGGCGGCGAGCGCATCGAGCGGCCCGGGCAGGATGAATGCCTTCACGCCCGAGAGCACGACGCCGAAATGCCAGGCGAGCAGCAGTGCGGTCAGCGCCAACGCGCTCGGCAGATACCACGACGCGATCCGCCATGTCCGGGCGATCACGATGGGCCCGCTCCCCCATGTTGCGCCAGCGTCACGCTACCGCGCGTCCGGGCGTGCGGCAAAGCGTCTTGCGGCGGCCGCATCGCCTCGCGACACTGATGCCATGGGGGAGACCGGGCCGCCGCTGATCCGGCTGCGCGACGTGCGCAAGATCTATCGCGCGGGCGGCGTGGAGCATCTGGCCGTGTCGGAGGCCACGTTCGACGTGCGCGCGGGCGAGCTTGTGTCGCTCGTCGGTCCGTCCGGCTGCGGCAAGACCACGCTGCTGAAGATCGTCGCCGGACTGCAGGGCCATGACGGCGGCGAGGTGACGATCGGCGCACCCGGGGTGCCGTTCGATCCGGCGCGCGACATCGGCATGGTGTTCCAGCAGGCGCTGCTGCTGAAGTGGCGCACGGTGCTCGGCAACGTGCTGCTGCCGGCGGAGATCCTCGGTCTGCCGGTGCGCGCAGCGCGCGAGCGGGCGCGCGACCTGCTCGCGCTCGTCGGGCTCGCCGGCACGGAGGAGAAATATCCGTCCGAGCTCTCCGGCGGCATGCAGCAGCGCGCGGCGATCGCGCGGGCGCTGATCCACGGGCCGAAGCTCCTGCTGATGGACGAGCCGTTCGGTGCGCTCGACGCGCTGACGCGCGAGCGGATGAACATCGAACTCCTGCGCATCCGCGCCGAGACCGGGGCCACCATCCTGTTCGTCACGCACGGGATCGCCGAGGCCGTGTTCCTCGGCGACCGCGTCGTGGTGCTGACCGCCGGGCCAGCGCGGATGGCCGACGACATCGATGTCAGGCTGCCCCAGCCGCGCACGCTCGCGCTCAAGACAACGCCCGAATTCGGCGAGTACGCGCGGCGGATCTACGCCCTGCTCGGCCTCGGCTGACCCGACACCCAGCACAGGGTTGCGTCTCCCACCCGGGAGGGGGAACGGGTGAGGGCGGGTCGCGGCCGGACGTTCAGGTGCTGATTTCGTCCAGGTAGTCCTGGTTGGTGCGGATGTAGTTCTCGCCCCACCACGAGGTGCCGATCACCACCTGCTTTGCCGCATTCGCCGGATCGGTCGGGTTGAAGATCCGGTAGTTCTCGGGCACGCGCGCCGCCGCCTCCTTGTGCGTCGGGCCGTTGCCGAGGAACTGGAGCAGGCCCACCTGCGGATCGGGCTTCGAGAGCATCGAGGCGAGACAGCGCTGCGCCATCTCGCCCGCCGGGTTGCCGCGGGGGATGACGAAGATGCCCTGCTGCAGGATGCCCTGGTCCCAGGTCCAGGTGATGCGACCCTGCGTCTCCTCGTGTAGCACCTTGGCGCGGGTGTGCCAGAGCAGTCCCATCACCGCCTCGCCGGTGCGCATGATGTTCTCGCTCTCCGATCCCGAGGTCCAGAACAGCAGCTCGCGCCGGATCTCGCGGATCCGCGCGAGGGCTGCGCGCACATCGATCGGGTAGAGGTTCTCCTTGGTGCGGCCCATCGACATGAGCGCCGCATCGAGGCTGGTCAGCGCGTCGCGGCGCAGCAGGCGCCGCCCCGGGAACTTGCGCAGATTCCAGAAATCGGCCCAGCCCTTCGGCGTCTCCGACACCTTGCTCTTGTCGTACACCAGCACCGAGCTGAACGAGTACGGCGCCGCACCGAACTCGAGCGCGAAGGCCGGATCGATCACCACGTCCTTCGGCACGATCGAATAGTCGATGCGGTTGATCAGATTCAGGGCGCCGAGCTGGATCGAGGAGCTGCCCGAGCTGTCGCACAGGTCCCAGGTCACGCGGCCGGATTCGACCTGGCTGCGGATGCGCCCGAGCGACGGGCCGGAGCTGTCCTGCACCACGCGCCAGCCCGGGTTCTCGGCCATGAAGGGCTCGCCGTAGAAACGTCCGAACGCCTGGTTGGCGATGCCGCCCCAGTTCACCATGGTGATCTCGCGTGGCGCCTGGCCGCGTGCGTCG
>CALKJX010000213.1 GCA_937995555.1 uncultured Elioraea sp. | reverse complement strand
GCAGCGGGTGCGGAAGCGGCAGCCGGAGGGCGGGTTGATCGGATTCGGCGGATCGCCCGTCAGCGGCGGCTCGGTCATGCGTCGCGCGGGGTCCATCGACGGGCGCGAGGCGAGCAGCGCGCGGGTGTAGGGATGGCGCGGTGCACCGTAGATGCGCTCGACCGGGCCGATCTCCACCACCTGGCCGAGATACATCACCAGCACGCGGTCGGAGATGAACTGCACCACGTTCAGGTCGTGGCTGATGAAGATGTAGGTGAGGCCGAACTGCTGCTTGAGGTCGATCAGCAGGTTCAGCACCTGCGCCTCGACCGACTTGTCGAGCGCGCTCACCGGCTCGTCGAGCACGATCACGCGGGGTTCGAGCGCGAGCGCGCGGGCGATGTTCACCCGCTGGCGCTGCCCGCCCGAGAGCTCGTGCGGATAGCGCCGCGCGAACTGCTCCGGCGCGAGCCCGACCGCGGCGAGCAGCTCGCGCGCCTTCGCCCGCGCCCTGGCCTTGGGGATGCCGTGCACGGTGGGGGCGAAGGCGATCGTGTCCTCGATCGGCAGGCGCGGATTGAGCGAGGCGTAGCTGTCCTGGAACACCATCTGGATCTGCCGGCGCATCTCGCGCAGCGACATCCCGCCCGGCCCGACCGGCTCGCCGTCGAAGATCACCTCGCCCGCATCGGGCTCGATCAGCCGCATCAGCAGCCGCGCGGTGGTGGACTTGCCGCAGCCGGACTCGCCGACGATGCCGAGCGTCTCGCCCTTCATCACCGTGAAGCCGATCCCGTCCACCGCCTGTACCGTGCCGGCCGCGCGGTTCAGCAGCCCGCCCTTGATCGGAAAGTAACGCTTGAGGCCGCGCACGATCAGCAGCGGCTGGGCGGGGCCGCCGCGGTCGCGCGGGGCGGAGGCGGTGTCGATGGCCATGCGCAAGTGTCGCCGGTCCGCCCGCGCCACGCAACCGACATGCCAGCCTCGGGTTGTGCCGCCCCTCGGCTGCACCTAGCATCCGCCGGGCAAGGAGACCCCCGATGCGACCGCTGTTCGTCCTCATCAAGTGCGAGATGGGCCGCGCCTACGAGACCGCGCGCGAGGCCGTGGACCGGATCGAGGAGGTCAGCGAGATCTACTCGATCTCGGGCCAGTACGACCTGCTCGGGAAGTTCTACCTCGCCCCCGACCAGGACCCCGGGCTGTTCGTCACCGAGACCGTCCAGCGCCTGCCCGGGGTGAAGGACACCTTCACCCTGATCACCTTCAACGCCTTCTCGGGGGCCGGCGCGGCACGCTGAGCGTGCCTGTTCCGTCGGCACGGCTGGTCGCGATCCAGGCACGCACGCTCGCGGTCGCGATGCTGGGCGGCTATGTCGCGCATCTGCTGCACGTGCCGCTCGCCTGGATGATCGGCGCGATGGTGGCGGTCGCCGCCGTCGCCTTCACGGGCCGGGAGGTGGCCGCGGTCGCGCCCGCCCGGCCGGTGGCGATGCTGGTGCTCGGCACCGCGCTCGGCCAGACCTACACGCCGCCGGTGCTGCGGGCGCTCGCGGGCAGCCTGCCGGCGCTGATCGTCGCCGGGCTGGGCTCGATCCTCGCCGGCGCGGCGGCGAGCCGGATGACCGCGCGGATCGCCGGGATCGACACCAAGACCGCCTATTACGCCTCCGTTCCGGGCGGGATCATCCTGATGGTGATGCTGGCGGCGCGCGCGGGCCTGTCCGTGCCGACCGTGACGCTGATCCAGACGCTGCGGATGGTGCTGGTGGTGCTGACCTTCCCGCCGCTGCTGGTCGCCTTCGTCGAGCCGGGTGTGGATGTGTTCAGCCTGGTGCCGGTGCCGGTCGCGTGGCCGATGCTGCCGGTGCTGTTCGCGCTCACCACCGCGGGCGCGTTCGCGCTGCTGCGCGTGCGGATCGCGAACGGATGGATGTTCGGCCCGGTCTGCGTCTCGCTGGTGCTGGCGCTGCTCGATCGTCCGCTCTCCGGCGTGCCGGGGGTGCTGATCGACGCGGCGCAGGTGCTGATGGGCTGGTCGCTGGGGACGCGCATGAACCGCGACATCGTCCTGCGGTCGCGCCGGCTTGCGATCGCGTCCGTCGCCGCCATGGGATTGCTCGCCCTGCTCTGCCTGCTGGTGGCGGTCGCCGTGGCGTTCGCGTTCGGCCTGCCGATGGCGGCCGCGATCCTCGGCACCGCGCCGGGCGGCCTGCCCGAGATGGCGATCACGGCGAAGGTGCTCAATCTCGGCGTGCCGCTGGTGCTCGGCTTCCACCTGGTGCGGATCTTCCTCTGCAACCTTTTCGTGGAGCCGCTCTACCGTCTCTATGCGTGGACGGAACGGAAGCTCGGCCTGCCGGATTGAGCGCCTCCGGCCGGTCGCGAGTTGCGAACCGGGACGTTCCGGTGGGGCCGCCTGCGTGCGTTCCGCCCGCCGACCGGACCGCGGCTGTCGGGATATCCTACACCCGCATGGGCCTCCGCCCGCCAATCCGGCCCCCGAGGCGCGGCGTCGTGTCGGAAAAACTTACACTTCGCGAACGTTACAAATTTGTGATCACAAATATGCAGGAAAACCAATGCGTTGCGCGAATGGCATGGCAATTGCTGATCCCGCTGCGTCACGATCGGCGCGGCCGATGGTGGGCGTACGCGCAACAACGATAGGGGCTACCTCATGAGAGCGCTTCTTCTGGCCGGGGCCTTGGCCCTGGGCATGACGGCGGGGGCCACGGCCGCCACCCTGACCGGCAACTTCGTCAACGTCGGCGTCAACAGCCTCGGCACGCTCGGCAGCGGCGGCGGCACGCCACCGGGCATCCAGCACGACCCGACCGGCACGGGAAACTTCGGCGTCAACGACTACCTGACGCCGGGCTCACCGAGCGAGGGCTTCGCCATCAACAGCGTTCAGACGGGATTCAAACAGAACAACAACTACGGCGGCTTCGGCTTCGCCGACGATTTCGGCACCGGCACCATCACCACGGGGAGCGTCGCCGGCTTCGACCATTCCGCGAGCTGGACCGGCGGCATCGCCGGGGTGCTCGAGATCCGGAACGACTACTTCTTCAACAACGGCGACGAGCGCGTCAACATCACCACGACCATCACCGCATTGCAGGACCTCACCGGTCTCGCCTTCGGCCGGCACCTCGATCCCGACCCGGACGTGAACACCTTCGGCTCGTTCTCGACCCGCAACACGCGCGGCAACACCCTGTTCGCGCCGGAGGATCTCGTCTCGGCCGCCGGCTTGCAGACCGGCCTCACCATCGGCCTGCTGAACCTGACCACAGGCTATGACTCGAACACCGGCATCAGCTTGTCCTGCTGCAACATCGACGACCCGTACACCGTTCTGCTGGGCTACGGCCCCACCTTCCCGACCACCAACGACGGCGACTTCGGCCTGCAGATGGCCTGGGACATCGGCGATCTCGCGGCCGGCCAGACCGCGACGATCCGCTACGCCTATGTGATGGGCGAGCGCCAGGGGGATGTCGGCGGCGGCGGCGGCGGCGACCCGAGCCCGGTGCCCGAGCCCGCTTCGCTCGCCCTGCTCGGCCTCGGCCTCGCCGGCCTCGGCCTCGCACGGCGCCGCCGGCACTGAGACGATACACCTGAACGCCGGCCGGGCACCCCCGGCTGGCGCGCGGCGGGGAGGCCGGCGGCCTTCCCGCCCGTCGTTTCAAGGCCCGCTGACGAGGAGCCCGAGCCCGATCGCCAGCAGCGGTCCGTCGGCCTCGGCCCAGGCGTCCTGCACGGTGAAGTGGTTGCGCCCGGGGAGCTCGAGCGCCGCGACCGCCGCGCCCTGCTGCGACCAGCGCCGCGCGAGCCCATGGGTCTGGCGCAGGAACTCGGCACTCTCCGCCCCGCCGACCGCGGCGATCACGCGCAGCCCCTTGGGCGGCGCGAGATGGAGGGCCGAGAGCCGCGTCGCTTCGGCGAGATCAAGCTGCAATGCGACGTTCAGCGAGGTCGCGAGCAACGGCGGCAGCTCGAACACGCCGGAGGTCGGCAGCGCGCCGGCGAAGCGGAGATCGGGCAGGCTGCGCGCGGACCAGTCGGTCGCGGCCAGCGTCGCCGCGAGATGCCCGCCGGCGGAATGGCCGCCGACCAGCCAGCGGCGCGAGAGGCCGAGCGCCGGCGCCTCGCGCCAGAGCGTGGCCACGGCCGTGCGCACGTCCTCGATCAGCGCGGCGAGGCTCACCTCCGGGCAGAGCGGATAGCCGGGCATCGCCACCGCCACACCGCGCGCCAGCCACGGGGTGGCGATCCAGGCGACATCGCGGCGGTGGCGGCGCTGCCAGTAGCCACCATGGATGAACACGAGGACGGGCGGGTAGGCCACATCCGGCGGCAGGTAGAGGTCGATCGCGCGCCGCTCACCCTCGCCATAGGGCAGCACGCGCGGCGGATGCGCGGCGAGCGCCGCTGTCATCGCGCTTGCCCAGCGCGCGTCGATCGCCGGGAAGTCCGGCACCGCCGTGACGGTCGCGTACTGCTTCTCGAGCCAGCCGTATCCCGGATCACCCATCGTCACACCCCGAGCATGCCGTGCAGCATCTCCTCGTCCGCAAGCAGCGCCTCGCCCGAACCCTGCCACGCCACCCTGCCCTTCTGGAGCACGGTGAAGCGATCGGCCAATCGGGCCAGCGCGCGCACATCCTTGTCCACCACGAGGATGGAAAGCCCCTCGTCCTTCAGCCGCGCGAGCACCGACCAGATCTCGGCGCGCACGAGAGGCGCCAAGCCCTCGGTCGCCTCATCAAGAATCAGCAGGCGCGGATTGGTCATCAGCGCGCGGCCGATCGCCAGCATCTGCTGCTCGCCGCCGGAGAGCGTGCGGCCTGGCTGCGTCCGGCGCTCCCGCAAACGCGGGAACAGCGTGAACACGCGCGTCTCGTCCCAGCCCTTGCCGCGCGCGGTGGCGATCAGGTTCTCGCGCACCGACAGAGAGGGGAACACCTGCCGTCCCTCGGGGACCAGCCCGATGCCCCGGCGCGCGATGACATGCGGCGGCTCGGCGGTGATGTCGCGCCCATCGAGCAGGATCTTCCCCGCGCGCGCGACCAGGCCGAGGATGGCGCGGATCGTCGTCGTCTTGCCCATGCCGTTGCGCCCCGCGAGTGCCACCACCTCGCCCGCGCGCAAGGAGAGATCGACGCCGAACAGCACCTGGCTCGCGCCGTAGGAGGCGGTGACGCCGGCGAGCTCAAGCATCCACGACCTCGCCGAGATAGGCCTCGCGCACCGCGGTGTCGGCGCGGATCATCTCGGGGGAGCCGGAGGCGATGACGCGCCCCTCCGCCAGCACGGTGATGCGGTCGGCGAGGCGGAACACCGTGTCCATGTCGTGCTCGACCAGCAGCATCGCCACGCGCCCCTTCAGCGCGGCGAGGCGCGCGGCCATCTCGGCCGTCTCGGCCGGGCCGAGCCCGGCGGTCGGCTCGTCGAGCAGCAGCGCGCGCGGGCGCATCGCCATCG
>CALKJX010000212.1 GCA_937995555.1 uncultured Elioraea sp. | reverse complement strand
ACGACCCGGTCGCCGACACGGTGGTGCTCATCGAGCAGTTCCGCCTGCCCGCGCTCGCCGCCGGCATGGCGCCGGTGCTGATCGAGGCCGCGGCCGGGCTGGTCGATGACGACGAGCGTGAGGAGGAGGCCGCACGGCGCGAGACCGAGGAGGAGACCGGCCTTGCCCTGGGCGCGCTGGAACCCGTCGGCCGCTTCCTGCTCACCCCCGGTGTCGCCGACGAGACGATCGCGGTCTTCATCGGCCGCGTCACCGCCCCCGAGGTCGGCGCCGACGGCGTCGCTGGCCATGCCGGGCTCGACCACGAGCACGAGGACATCCGGGTGCTCGTCGTGCCCGCGCTCGCCGCCTTCGCCTGGCTCGACGAGGGACGGATCGTCAACGCCACCACCGCGATCGCGCTGTACGCGCTCCAGGCGAAGCGCGCGGCGCTGCGGCAACGCTGGGCCTGACCCGGACCGCCTCGGCCGGGCCCGCATGCACGGGGCCGTATGGAAGCCGGACGGCGACCCCTGTAGGGTCTTGGGCTCCGCGACCAGACGAGGATCAACCCGGGCATGACCACCGAGCCGCTGTTCCGCGACGACGCCTATGCGCGCGAGACCACCGCGCGCGTCGTCACGGCCGGCGCGGACGGCGTCGTGCTCGACCGCACGGTGTTCTACGCCGCCTCCGGCGGCCAGCCGGGCGACACCGGCCGGATCCTGCGCGCGGACGGCAGCGCGCTCGCCGTCACCGACACGGTGAAGGGCACCGACGGCGCGATCCTCCACCGCCTCGCCGAGGCGGCCGCTCTGCCCACGCCGGGCGAAACCGTCACCGCCGCGATCGACTGGGACCGGCGGCACCGCCTGATGCGCATGCACACGGCGATGCATCTGCTGTGCAGCCTGATCCCGGGCGCGGCGGTCACCGGCGGGGCGATCGGCGACGCCAAGGGGCGGCTCGACTTCGATCTGCCCGAAGCGCCGGCCAAGGAGGCGCTGAACGAGGGGCTCGCGGCGCTGATCGCCGCCGACCATCCGGTGACGACCGAGTGGATCACCGAGCAGGAGCTGGATGCGAATCCCGGCCTCGTGCGGACGCTGTCGGTGAAGCCGCCGCGCGGCGCCGGCCGCGTGCGCCTGGTGCGGATCGGCGCCGGCGATCCGCCGGTCGATCTGCAACCCTGCGGCGGCACCCATGTCCGCTCGACCGGTGAGGTCGGGCGCATCACGGTCGGCAAGGTCGAGAACAAGGGGCGGCAGAACCGCCGCATCGCCCTCGTGCTGGAGGCATGACGATGGATGACCGCGGCTACGCCAACCCCGAGGCGCTCGTCTCCGTCGAGGAACTCTCCGCCATCCTCGGCTCCCCCGACCTCGCCGTGATCGACATCACCAAGTACCTGCCGAACGAGGACAAGGACGGTCTCGCCGAGTACCGCCGCGCGCATATTCCAGGGGCGCGCTATCTCGACATCGATGCGGTCGCCGACCGATCGACGCCCCTGCCGCACATGCTGCCCCCGCCCGCCGAGTTCGCCGCCGCGATGGAGGGCCTGGGCATCGCCAACGCCACCCGCGTGGTGTTCTACGACCAGAAGGGCATGAGTTCGGCCGCGCGCGGCTGGTGGATGATGCGCGCCTTCGGCCATGACCGTGCGGCGGTGCTGGACGGCGGGCTGCCGGCCTGGGTCGCCGCCGGCCACGCGACGGAGGCGGGCGAGCCGCCGCCCGCGGCCGCGTCCGTCTACGCGCCGGCGTTCCGTCCCTGGCTGGTGAAGGACATCCGCGACGTGCTCGGCAATGTCGCCGAGCCGCATGCGGTGCTGGTCGATGCCCGGCCCGCCGCGCGCTTCCGGGGCGAGGCGCCCGAGCCGCGGCCGGGCATGCGCGGCGGGCGCATCCCGGGCAGCACAAACCTGCCGCACCTGAACCTGCTGCGGGCCGATGCGACGTTCCGGACCGCGGCCGAACTTCGCGCGCTGCTGAAGGAGGCCGGCGTCGACGGCTCCCGGCCCGCCATCGCCTCCTGCGGCTCCGGCGTCACCGCCTGCGCGATCGCCTTCGCCGCTCATCTCGTCGGCCTGCCCGACATCGCCGTCTATGACGGGTCCTGGACGGAGTGGGGCGGACGCGACGACACCCCCGTGGTCACCGGTTGAACGAAAGAGAACGACGCATGCCCGACGACGCGCGCCACACCGGCGCACCGCACGGCTTTCGCACCCGCATGAGCCACGCCGGCCGCGCCGGCACGAAGACGCACGGCTTCGTCAATCCGCCCGTGCATCGCGGCTCGACCGTGCTCTATCCGCGCTGCGCCGACCGGGTCGCGGCGGCCTCGAAACGCTTCGACCAGGCGCTCACCTATGGCACCCAGGGCGGGCCGAACCACCATGCACTCGAGGACGTGATCTGCGAGATCGAGGGGGGCAGCCGCTGCCAGATCGTCGGCACCGGGCTCGCCGCAGTCACGGTGCCGCTGCTGGCCTATCTGGGCGCCGGCGATCACCTGCTGCTGCCCGACAGCGTCTATGGTCCCGCGCGCGCCTTCGCCGACACCCAGCTCAGCCGCATGGGAGTCGAGACGACCTACTACGATCCCTGCGTCGACGAGGCGGGGATGGCGTCACTGATCCGCCCGAACACGAAGGTGGTCTACACCGAGAGCCCGGGCAGCCACACCTTCGA
>CALKJX010000211.1 GCA_937995555.1 uncultured Elioraea sp. | reverse complement strand
AGGCCGCCGGCGATGCCGAAGGTGTGGCCGAGCCCCGTCTGCAGGGCGAAGCCCAGCAGCAGGTCGGCGGTGAGCCGGTCCAGCCCGCCGCCCGAAGCGACCAGCCCCACCAGCAGCACGGTGAGGAACACCGCCATCGGGTCGTTCGAGCCGGACTCCCCCTCGAGGGTGGCGCGCACGCGCTCCTCGATCGTGATGCCGCCCGTGTGCAGCAGGAAGAACACCGCCGCCGCGTCGGTCGAGCTGACGATCGCGCCGATCAGCAGGGACTCGGGCCAGGGCGCGCTGAAGATGTAATGAATGCAGGTCCCGAGCAGGGCGGTCGTCAGCAGCACCCCGACCGTCGCCAGCACCACCGCCGGGCCGGCCGCCTGGCGGAAGGTTCGCCAGCGCGTGTTGAAGCCGGAGTCGAGCAGGATCACCGCGAGTGCCAAGCTGCCGACGAAATGGGCGCTGGCGGCGTCGTCGCAATGCAGCCCGAGCCCGTCCGTGCCGACCAGCAGGCCGATGCCGAGGAAGAACAGCAAGAGCGGCGTGCCGAACCGGAAGGCGATCAGGCTGGTGAAGACGGAGAGGACGATCAGGGCGGCGCCGGTGAAGATGGTCGTGAAGATCCAGTCCATCGCGTCGTGCCCGTGATCGGGCTGCCTCCCCTGCTTGATGTTCGCCGCCGCAGGCCGCCTCGATGAGCGGTCCCGCCCGAGGGATTGCAACGTCGCCGTCCCGCGCCCGCCGTCCGAGACCCGCCGGCGATCAGCCGCCATCAATCGGCCATGCTGGCCGGCATTCTTGGTTGCGTGTCGGCCCGCCGCCTGCTGGCGGTCGGCGCCGCTTGCGATGCCAGGGATGCGCATGGTCGGCGCCGCCGCACTCGGAATGCCGTCTTGGGGTAGCGAAGCCGGAACCACGGCCGCGACCCGGTGCGCGGCGGATCCTGTTCGTGCATCTTCGGCCGGCCAGAGGCCGGGCTGACCCGTGACCCGACTCGCCAAGATCGACCGGTCGTGGTGGCGCGCAGTCGCCTTCACGGCCGCGCTAGCGCTGCTGGTGGGCCTTGCCGCCCGTCCACGGGATCCCAGCTTTGCCGCGCTCCTGCTGGCGACGGCCGCGGCCGGATTCGGCTTCTTCTACGTCCTGTTCACGGGCGGGCTGCATTTCGCGGTCGCGCTCGCCAACGGGCTCGCGGTGTACGCGACTCTGTTCGCGTTCTTCTCCGAGAGCAACTTCGCCCGCGTGCGCACGCCGGTCGCCTATCTCGGCTTCCTGCTGCCCGTGCTGGCCTTCCTCGCCGCCGCCTGGCGCCACCGCGGGGTGCTCGCGGCCCTGGTCGCGAGCGAGCGGCTGCGCGAGACCGCGCACTTCCCGCGCCTGCTCGCCTGGCTGGTACCGATCCTGGCGATCGGCGCCGCCACCTTCGCGGTGCCGGAGATCGCGCCCGGGCGCGGCGCGGAGGAGGCGATCCTGCTCGCCGCCATGGCGGCGGTCTCGGCCGTGGTCGCAGCGGCGAGCCGCGACGTGGTCGCCTTCCTGCTCGATGCCTCGCTGCTGTTCGAGGCGTTCTTCGCCCGCATCCGCCGGCTGCTGATCCCGACCTTCGCCTTCCTCACCCTCTACTCGCTGCTGGTGATCGTGTTCGCCTGCATCTACCGCCTGGTCGACGAGGCGACGCCGGGACCGCTCCTCAGCTTCGCCGGCCAGCCGCGCGAGATGAGCTTCGCCGAGGCGCTCTACTTCTCGGTGGTGACGCTCTCGACCATCGGCTACGGCGACGTCGTCCCCTTCGCCCCGGCCGCGCGTGCGATCGCCTCGATCCAGGCGATCCTCGGCGTGCTGCTGCTGCTGTTCGGCTTCGCCGAGATCATGAGCGCGAGCCGTGGCCGCGAAGGGCACTGACGCGCCATCAATCGGCCATCCGGTGGTGGTGAGTCGGGTCCGAGGGGACATGGGCATGGACTGGACAGGTGCGGCCGCCGTGGTCACCGGCGGTGCGGGATTTCTCGGCTCGGCCGTGGCGCGGGCGCTGGTCGCGCGCGGCGCGCGCGTCACCGTGATCGATGCCTTCCTGCCCGAGACGGGTGCGAACCCGGCCAACCTCGAAGGGCTCGACCTGCGCGTCATCCGCGCCGATCTGCGCCGCGACCCGCTGGAGGACGCGCTCGCCGGCGCGACGGCGCTCTTCCACCTTGCCGCCCAGACCTCGCACATGGGCAGCCAGGCCGACCCGCGCGGCGATCTGGCGCAGAACGCGGATGCGGCGCTGCGGCTGATCCTGGCTGCGCGGGCAGCCGCGCCGGCGGCGCGCGTGGTGCACGCCTCGACGCGCCAGCTCTACGGCCGGCCGCGCGCGCTGCCCGTGGCCGAGGACCATCCGATCGATCCGCCGGACGCCAACGCGGTGAGCAAATGGGCGGCCGAGCAGTACTGGCTGCTGGAGCACAAGCTGCACGGCCGCCCGGTGGTCTCGCTCCGGCTGACCAACTGCTACGGGCCGGGGCTGCGGGTGAAGGACCACCGCCAGACCTTCCTCGGCCTCTGGGTGCGGCGCGTGCTGGAAGGCGAGGCGTTCGAGGTCTGGGGCGGCGAGCAGACGCGCGACCTCGCCTATGCCGACGACGTGGCGGAGGCGTTCCTCGCCGCGGCCGACGCACGGCCGGGCGTGTACAATCTCGGCGGCGCACCGCCCGTCTCCTTGCGCGCACTCGCCGAGGCGCTGGTCGCGGCGAACGGCAGCGGGCGCTATGTCGTGAAGGCGTTCCCGGCCGATCGCGCCAAGATCGACATCGGCAGCTACGTCGCCGACGATTCCCGCTTCCGCGCCGCCACCGGCTGGACGCCTCGCGTATCCCTGGACGAGGGGCTTCGCCGCACGCTCGACTGGTTCCGTCCGCGTCTCGACCGCTATCTCTGAAGGACCGTGTCATGAACGTGCCGACCCCGCCCGTCACCGTGCCGCAGGCCGATCCCGGCGCGTCCTACCGCGCCTTGAAGGGACCGATCGACGCGGCGGTGGCGCGCGTGCTGGAGTCCGGCTGGTACATCCTCGGCCGTGAATGCGCCGCTTTCGAGGAGGCGTTCGCGCGCTGGCAGGGGGCCGCTCGTGCGATCGGCGTCGCCAACGGCACCGACGCCCTGGCACTGATCCTGCGCGGCCTGGAAATCGGCCCGGGTGCGGCGGTGGCGACCGTGTCGCACACGGCGGTGGCCACCGTCGCGGCGATCGAGATGGTCGGCGCGACGCCGGTGCTGATCGATATCGATCCGGCGACGTACACGATGGACCCGGCAGAGCTGGAGGCGGTGCTGTGCGCCCCGCCCGCCGGGCTGCCGCCGATCCGCGCGGTGATCCCGGTGCATCTCTACGGGCAGCCCGCGGCGATCGACGCGATCATCGCGATCGCGGACCGCCACGGTGCCTCAGTGATCGAGGATTGCGCGCAGTGCCACGGCGCGACAGTGGGCAACCGCAAGGCAGGCACGCTCGGCCGCGCCGCCGCGTTCAGCCTGTATCCGACCAAGAACCTGGGCGCGCTCGGCGACGGCGGCGTGATCACGACGGATGACGCGGCCCTTGCCGACCGGATCGCCGCGCTGCGCCAGTACGGCTGGAAGGAGCGCTACATCAGCGACCTCGCGGGCGTGAACTCGCGACTCGACGAAGTGCAGGCGGCCATCCTGACGGTCAAGCTCGCGCATCTCGATGCCGCGAATGCGCGCCGCCAGGAGATCGCGGCGCGCTACGACGCGGCGCTCGCCGGCACAGGCCTCTTTCCGCCGGCGCGGCGGCCCGGCACGACGCATGTGTTCCACCAGTACGTGATCCGTTGCGCCGACCGCGCTGGCGTGCAGGCGCAGTTCCGCGCGCGCGGCATCGGCACCAACGTGCACTATCCGATGCCCGTGCACGCCCAGCCCGCCTATCGCGGGCGCGTCGCCCTCGGCCCCGCCGCCTGCCGGGAGACGGAGCGCGCCGCGGCCGAGGTGCTGTCCCTGCCGATGTTCCCGGAGCTCACCGACGCCCAGGTCGATCATATCTGCGCCGCGATCGGCGCGCTCGGCTGAGGGTCAGCCGCGCGCATCCTCGCGGATCATCGCCGCCGCCCGCTCCGCCACCATCAGCACCGCCGGCTGGATGTTGGACGACGGCACGAGCGGGAACACGCTCGCATCCACCACGCGCAGCCCCGCGACTCCCTTCACGCGCAGCCGCGGGTCGAGCGGGGCCGCGTCGTCGTCGCCCATCCGCACCGTTCCGCAGGGGTGATAGACGGTCGAGGCGGCCGAGCGCACCCACTCGGCGATCGCGGCATCGCCCGTGGCCGAGGGGCCGGGCAGCAGCTCCTCCTCGACCAGCCCGGCGAGCGGCGGGCTGGCGACGATCCGGCGGGTGAGTTTCACGCCCTCCACCGTCACATGCAGGTCGTTCGGCGCACTGAGATAGTTCGGGATGATGCGCGGCGGCGCTTCCGGATCGGCCGAGGCAAGCGTGATCTCGCCGCGGCTGTCGGGCCGGCACTGGCCGACCACGAAGGCGATGCCGGGATGCGGATGCAGCCCCTCGGCCATCGTGGTGAAGCTGAAATTGATGAACTGGATCTGCAGATCAGGCTCCTCGGCGCCGGGGGTGACGCGGGCGAACAGGGACGCCTCCGAGGCGCCGACCGCCAGCGGGCCGCGCCGCGCGAACAGCCAGCGCGCGCCCATGCGCAGATAGCCGAGCCACGAGGCGGTGTACTCGTTCATCGTGCCGGCCGGGCGCGTGCGGAACGGCATGCGCACCCCGAGATGGTCCTGGAGGTTGCGCCCGACCCCGCGCGCGTCGAGCACCGGCGCGATGCCGAACGCCGCCAGCGTCGCCGCGTCGCCGATGCCGGACAGCATCAGCAGCTTCGGGCTCTCGATCGTGCCGGCGCTCAGGATCACCTCGCGCCGCGCCGCCCAGCGCGCCGGCCCGCCGGGTCCGCGCCCTTCCACCGCGCGCGCCCGGCCCTCGGCGATCGCGATGCGATGCGCGCGCACGCCGGTGAGCACCCGCAGGTTCGACCGTGA
>CALKJX010000210.1 GCA_937995555.1 uncultured Elioraea sp. | reverse complement strand
GCCTCCGACGAGAAGCTCGCCCAGGCGAGCACGGCTGCGCTGCTGATCGTCGCGGTCGGCCTGATCCCGGTGGTCATCCTCTCGCGGGCGATGAAGCGGACCGGGCAGGGCTGAGGCGCGTCAGGCCGACCCGGCCGGCGGCCCCGCAAGCTCGGCGACGGCCGCGGCGAGGTCGCCCAGAACCGAGGCCACGGCGTGCGGCCCATGCAGCGCCACCAGCCGTGGCAGCAGCGTCGCGCGATCAGCGCGGCCGCCTGTGCCTCGCGGCCGATGCCGTCGGCATCGAGCGCCGACAGGACCCGCTCGAGCGCCTCGACCGCCTCGGGAAAGCGAGGCGGCGCCGTCATGCCGCGTCGCGCCGCCAGGGCGGGAACGGATCGGAAAGCCTCGCCCAGGCCCTGGTCCCTCGCAGATACTCGCCCTCGCTCAGCAGACAGGCATCGAGCGCCGACCGGATCGCGGCCTCGTCCATGTGCTGGCCGATGAAGACGATCTCCTGGCGCCGGTCGCCATGGGGCTCGCGGCAGAGCGCGCGGATGGCGCGCCGCCAGTCGGGGTCCTCGGGCCAGCGCTCCTCGGGCACGGCACTCCACCAGAAGCCTGCGGCCTCGTGCCGGCCGATACTGCCGGCGAGCTGCCAGGAGCCGGCCCAGTCGGGCCGCGTCGCCAGCCAGAAGAAGCCCTTGGCGCGGATCACGCCGGGCAGATCGGAGCCGATGAAGCGATGGAAGCGCGCCGGGTGGAACGGCCGCCAAGCGCGGTAGACGAAGGAGCGGATGCCGAACTCCTCGCTCTCCGGCAGATGGTTGCCGGCCAGCGCCTGGGCCCAGCCGGGCGCCTGGCTGGCCCGCGCGAAGTCGAACCGCCCGGTCTCGATCACCTCGGCGACCGGCACGCGCCCGTGCACCGCCGGGATGACCCGTGCGGTCGGGTTGAACGTGCGCAGGATCGCGATCAGGCGGTCACGCTCCGCCGGCGTGATCAGATCGGTCTTGTTGACGACGATGACGTCGGCGAACTCGATCTGCTCGATGAGCAGATCGACCAGCAGCCGCTCGTCGGTCGCGCCCGCGGTCTCGCCCCGATCGGCGAGGCGATCGGTGCTGCCGTAGTCCTTCAGGAACGCGACCGCGTCGACCACCGTCACCATCGTGTCGAGCCGCGCGAGATCGCCGATGCAGCGTCCCTCCGCGTCGCGGAAATCGAAGGTCGCCGCGACCGGCATCGGCTCGCTGATTCCGGTGCTCTCGATCAGCAGCGCATCGAACCGGCCCTCCGCGGCGAGACGGCGGACCTCGGTCATCAGGTCCTCGCGCAGGGTGCAGCAGATGCAGCCGTTGGACAGCTCGACCAGGCGCTCCTCCGTGCGCGAGAGCTGCGCCCCGTCGCGCACCAGCGCGGCGTCGATGTTCACCTCGCTCATGTCGTTGACGATCACGGCCACGCGCCGCCCGTCCCGGTTGGCGAGGATGTGGTTGAGCAGCGTCGTCTTGCCGGCCCCGAGGAAGCCGGAGAGGACGGTGACGGGCAGGCGGCGGTCGGCCGGACGGTCGGACATGGCAGCTCCGGGTGTTGCCTGAAAGGTGTTATAGTATAACATCATGGACATGCTCGATGCCGCAACCCCCCTCGCCCCTGCACGCCATGTCGTGACGGCCGCCGCCGCCGGCGTGCTGCGGGCCATCCGCGACCCGGCCGTGACCCTGGCGATCTGGACCCGGACGCCGCCGCGCGGTCTTGCCCGCTTCGCGGAGAAGCTCGCCGCACGGGCGCCGTTCTGCCTCGTCGCCGAGGGTCGCCCCGGTCCGGCAGCCGCGGCGATCGGCGCCGACCTGCCCGGGACCGTCGCGTGCGGCCGCACTCGCCTCGTCGCCGACATCGCCCGGCTGGGCGCCATGTTCGCCGAGATCGCCGGCGCCGCGACGGTGCGCATCCGGCTGGAAGCGATCGACGGTCCGGCCTGCCGGCTGTTCCATGCCGACCGGGTGGGTCTGCGGCTGCTCTGCACCTATGCCGGGCCGGGCACCGAGTGGGTGCCGGACGACGCGGTGGATCGGTCGGCGCTCGGGGACAATGGGCGGGCGGTGACCCGGCCCGCCGCGATCCGACACCTGCCGCGATTCGCGGTCGGTCTGTTCAAGGGTGACGCCTATCCCGGCACCGACGGTCGCGGCATCGTGCACCGCTCGCCCCCGGTCCGCGCCGTGCCGCGGCTGCTGCTCTGTCTCGACGAGCCGGGCCGGTTCTGAGCCCTGCAGAAAGAACGCCCCGCGGCATCGCGGGGCGCAAGTGGAACGGAGCGATGTTGGGGCGGTGCCGGGGGAACGGATCCGGGCGCCCGGGGACCGTCGCGCGGCGAGGGGAGGCAGCGCGACGAACCGGTTCACTGCTGCAGGGGCGGCCGGCCGGGTCGCCACGCCGGCGGCAGGCGACTCTCGTCGACCGGCTCGCGCGGCAGGCGCATCCCCGCCGAGGCGAGGGCGGCGGCGAACTGGGCGAGCAGTCCGATCATGCGTGGCACGAGCCGGGGCGGCAGCCACTCGGCCGCGACGCGCTGGGCCCGCCACGGCTCGCCCGACTGCAACGCCGCGACCGCGATCAGCAACAGGCCCTCGTCGCGCGACAGGCCGGGCGAGCCGGGTGCGCGCAGGGTGATCGAGCGGCAGGCGGAGACGCCGATCAGGCCCAGCGCGGCCGCCAACCGTGTCACCGCCTCGGCGGGCAGGCCGGCGCGCGCGAAGGCCAGGCAGAGGCCGGCTCCCTGGCCGCCGGCGTCGAACCAGTCGCGCATCGCACCCAGCACGAACACGGCGGCAGGCGACAGCGCGGCGGCGTCGGCGTGGCAGGGAGAGGGACCCTGGGGATTCACCGACATTTGCGAACCATTCTCAATGAAAGGGCGGAAGAAGGGGGCCGCAGCCCCCTTCGCGGTTCAGCGCTCAGCGCCAGCCGGCGCGCTGCATGATCGCCAGTGCCTGCGCACCGTTCCTCGCATACGCGGTCGCGTTCAGCCGGTCCTCCTTGAACCGGCCCCAGGCCGCGACCTCCGGCGTCAGGTTCACCTCGTCCACCACGGCGTACTCGTTGTTGCCGTTGGCGAACATCTCCTGCGCCTTGATCGAGGTGAGATACTCGATGAAGGCCTGGGCGGCCTCGCGGTTCGGGGCGGTACGCACGACGCCGGCGCCCGAGATGTTCACATGCGTGCCGCGATCGGCCTGGTTGGGGAAGATCGGCTTGAGCGTCTCGGCCGCCGCCCGCTGCGCCGCGTTGTCCGACCGCAACAGCCGGGCGAGGTAGTAGGTGTTGCTGATGGCGATGCGGCCCTGGCCGGCCGCGACCGCCAGGATCTGCGGAGTGTCGCCGCCCTGGGGCGGGCGCGCCATGTTGGCGGCCACACCGCGCGCCCAGGCATCCAGCCCGGCCTCGCCGTTGGCGGCCAGGATCGAACCGGCGAGCGAGATGTTGTAGACGTGGTTCGAGCTCCGCACGAGGATCGTGTTGCGGAACGCCGGGTCGGCGATGTCCTCGTAGCGCGCGATCGGCTTGGGCGGCGTCCAGTCCTTCGGCACGATCAGCACGCGCGCCCGCTTCGACAGGCCGAACCAGTGGCCGTCGGGATCGCGCAGATGCGCCGGGATCCGGCTCTCGAGCACCGCGCTGCGCACCGGGGCGAGCAGCTCCGCATCCATCGCCCGAACCAGCCGCGCCGCATCGACCGTCACCAGCACATCCGCCGGGCTGTTCGCGCCTTCGTTGCGGATACGCTCGATCAGCTGGTCGGCATCGCCCTCGATCAGGCGCACGCGCACGCCGCCCGACGCGGCCGTGAACCCGTCATAGAGCGCACGATCGGTGTCGTAGTGGCGGCTGGAATAGACGTTCACCACCCGCTCCTGGGCACGCGCGAGCGCGGGGGTGGCGAGCAGAGCCGCACCGCCGAGCAGGGCGGCGCGACGACGGAGGAGGACAGGGTGGCGGGTGGCCATGGCGTGATGCTCCAAGCTGCGGTTGCAAATCACTCGCAGAAGCTTCCTAGGCCAAATGCGAGCGGCTCGCAACTGGAATCTGCCCCGCCTCGGCTTGCCGGGCGCGATCGGGCCTCTACACTGACGCCGCGCCTCGCCCGGAGAGAACCATCACAATGGCTGCCACCATACGCCCGCAACTCGTCCTGCCGCGCGGCGCGGTGGAATGCCACAGCCATGTCTACGACCCCGACCGCTTCCCCTATCTCGCCCCCGAGATCGGCGAGAAGCCCCACGACTGGCCGGCCTACAAGGCGGCGCTGATGGATGGCCTCGGGTTCGAGCGCGTCGCGGTGGTCCAGGCCGGCGCCTACGGCCACGACAACCGCTGCACCCTCGAAGCGGTCGAGAAGATCGGCATCGACCGCGCCCGCGCCGTCGTCATCACCAGGCCCGACGAGACCGACGCGGGGTTCCGCGCGCTGCACGCGCAGGGCGCGCGCGGGCTGCGCTTCTTCTTCGGCACGACATGGCTCACGCTCGCCGATGTCGAGCCGCTGGCGGAACGCATCGCCCCGCTCGGCTGGCACATCATCATGCAGGACCCCGATGGCACGAAGATGCCCGCCTGGGCCGACCTGATCGCGCGTCTGCCCTGCCCCGTGGTCATCGACCACCTGGGGCGCGTCCCGCCCGGTCCCGGCGCCATGGCCACCGCCACGCATCCGGCGTTCCAGGCGCTGCTGCGCATGGTCGAGACCGGCAAGGTCTATGTGAAGCTCTCGGGGTTCTACTACTCCTCCAGCACCGGCTGGCCCTACAGCGACGTCGAACAGCGCGTGCGTGCCCTGGTCGAGACTCGACCGGACCGGCTGCTCTACGGCCAGAACTGGCCCCATCCGCACGTCAACCCGAAACCGGACGACGCGAAGGAGCTCGACCTGCTGCTCGACTGGGTGCCGGACGCGAGGACGCGCGAGATGATCCTCGTCGACAATCCCGTGCGGCTCTATTTCGCCGATTGACCGGCTGACTGCCCGCGTTCGGGTCAAGGGGGGCGGGTCGCACACCGCGCCGGCCGCTTGACGGGAAAGCGGCTTCCACGGGACGCCCCCGTTTCCTGCGAGGCGGCACGGACTGCCGTCGCGGCGATCGCGGATTGATCCCCCCGACCACGCGCCTGGACGTCGCTCACTCCCGCATCAGCCGGGGCAGGACGAGCGTGAGGTCAGGGATCCAGGCGATGGCGCAGGTGACCGCGCTGAGAACGAACAGGAACGGCAAGATCTCGCGCACCATGCGCTCGGGCGGGATGCCGGCGATGCTGCCGGCGATCAGCAGCGTCAGCCCCACCGGCGGGGTGATGTGGCCGAGCGCCAGCGCCACATTCAGGACCATGCCGAAATGCACCGGGTCCAGACTGAAGGACTGCGCCGAAGGAAACAGGATGGGTGTCAGGATGATGGTGGCCGAGGCCGGCGTCAGGAACAGCCCGGCCAGCAGGCAGATCAGGATCACGTTGAGCAGGAAGAGGTCCGGCCCCGGCAACACCACCTGAAGCCACGCGGACAGCGCTTGCGGAGCCTGCTCGACCGTCAGGATCCAGCCGAACATCCGCGCCGCCGCCAGCAGCAGCATGACCGAGCCCAAGGTCGAGGCGGTGGCCCGCAGCACCGCCGGCACGCTGGCGAACGTCAGGTCGCGATACCATCCCACCGAAACGCCGAGACCATAGACGATGGCGACCGCTGCCGCCTCCGTCACGGTGAACCAGCCGCCGAGGATGCCGCCCAGCACCAGCGGCGGCAGCACCAGGATGGGCCAGGTGTCGCCAACCGCGCCGGTGAACGCCCTAATCCGGAAGGGCGTGCGCTCGCCGAAGCCGCCGCGCACCGAGAGCCACCACGACAGCGCCATCAGCGACACACCGACCAGCGCGCCCGGAATGAAGCCGCCGGCGAAGAGCTGGTCGATCGGCGTGCCGGTCAGCCAGCCGTACAGGATGAGATCGATGCTGGGCGGGATGATGATGCCGATGATGGCCGAGGCGGCGGTAACGGCGGCAGAGAATCCGGCGGGATAGCCGGCACGCCGCATCGCCGGGATGGCAACCGACCCGATCGCCGCCACGTCTGCCGTCGCGGCGCCGGAGATGCCGCCGAAGAACATGCTGGCCGCGACATTGGCGTGCGCCAGCCCGCCGCGGATCCAGCCTACGCAGACTTGGCCCAGCGCCACGATGCGATGGCCGAGCCCGCCGCGTGCCATCACCTCACCGAACAGCACGAACAGCGGGATCGCGATCAGCGGCGTCGAATCCACACCCGCCACCATGCCCTGAACCACTGCCGCCAGCGGCATCGGGGAGGCGAAAGTGACGGCCGCGCAACAGGCCAGTACCAGCGCCACCGCGATCGGCACGCCGAGTAGCACGCAGCCGGCGAAGACAGCCAGCAGCCACGGGATCACGGTGCCGTCCGACCCGCCCAGCGCAGCGCCACCAGCAGCGCCATCACACCCGCCGCGCAGGGCATCGCCGCATAGAGCACCGACATCGGCAGGCCGAGCGCAGGCGAGAGCTGCTGCTGTGCGCGCAACGTCATCGCCGTGCCATGCCAGGCCAGCAACAGCAGCGCCAGCATGGTCAGCGCCTCGGCCAGTGCGGCGACGAGACGCGCGGCGGTCCCGCTCAACCTCTCGCGCAGCAAGGTGAAGGCGTGATGCCCTCCCTGCTCGAGCGCCACTGCCGCAGCGGCGAAGGAGGCCCAGACGAACGCAAAGCGGGACAATTCGTCAGTCCCGGCAAGCCCGAACGGCCCGAACACGCGCGCGGCGATCTGTGCGAGCTGTGCCGCAAGCACCACGGCCAGGCAGCAGGCGACGATCGTGAGCGTCGCCGCAACAAGCCGGATCCGGCTGCGCGCGGCCCAGCCGAACGTTTCAGGCGGCACGGATCCGGTCGATCAGCTCCTGACCGCCAACGCGCGCGGCGTTGCGGGCATAGACCGGCTGCACGGCCGCTGCCCAGGCGTCGCGATCCTCGACCGCGATCACTGTGACACCGCCCCGGGCGAGGTCCTCGAACAGCGCGCGCTCCTCGGCCACGAACAGTTCGCGCTCGAACTGCACGGCGGCTGCACCGGCGCGCGCCACCGCCTCGCGTTGCGCCGGCGAGAGGCGCTGTTGGGCAATGCCCGACAGCATCACGTTGTGCCACGAGAGCAGGTAGTCGAGCCGCGTGAAGAAGGGGGAAAGCCGATCGAACCCCATCGACTTGTAGCTCACGCCGGTTCCCTCGGCCCCGTCGACCACCCGATTGCGCAGGCTGAGGAATACGTCGTTCCACGGGATGGGCGTGGGCACCGCGCCGAGCGCGCGCCACGTGTCGACGACGATCGGGTTCTCGATGGTGCGGATGCGCATGCCGGCGAGGTCCGCCAGCCGTCGCACCGGACGGCTGGTGTAGAGGTCGCGGGCACCGCCGTAGCCGAAGCCGAGCGCAACCAGTCCCCGCGCGGCAAGCTTCTCGGCCAGCCCGGCGCCCACCGGGCTGTCCATCACGGCGAACAGGTGCGCCGTGTCACGGAACAGGAACGGCAGGTTGAAGACATTGAACTCGGGCACGAAGTTGCCGGTGACGGCGGAGGTCACGGTGGTCACGTCCACGCTGCCGAGCTGAAGCCCCTCGATCAACGTCCGCTCGTTGCCGAGCTGCCCCCCCGGAAAGATCTGCACGGTGACAGCGGCCTCGGCCTGCCGCAGCAGTTCAGCGAACCGCTCGGCCATCTTGTGATAGGGGTGATCGGGCTGAAGCACATGGCCGAAGCGCAGCGTGGCCGGTTGCGCGCGCAGGACGGCCGGGGCGGCCGGCAGCGCGGCGACAGCGAGAGACAGGACGGACCGTCGGGCGAGCGGCATGCGACCTCGGCGGGGGAAAACGCGCGCCCGGCATCTATGGCGGGAGTAGGACCTCATCAAAAGAAGCTTGTGTGACAGTACCGGCCCGCCGTGCAGGCCCGCGGGCCGAGGATTCGAGCCGTTGCCGCATCGCTATGCACCGTGAACCCGGATCGCGCGCAGGAATCCGACGCGCGTCTGCAACGCCGGCATGAGCAGCGCGTGGTCGCTGCCCGCCAGCACGAGCCGCACGCCCATGCCGATGTAGATCGGCGCGTTGTGCTCGTCGTAGACGCCGCCCATCCCGGCGATCTTGCCGTGCTTCTGGCACGCGCCGATCACCGCCGCATAGGCCGCCTTCACGCGCTCGTGCCCGATCTGGCCGGGAATGCCCAGCTCGGCCGTCAGATCCGAGGTGCCGATCATCAGCCCGTCGATCCCGGGGATCGCGGCGATCGCCTCGGCGTTCTCCACCGCCTGCGGCGTCTCGATCATCACGATCGTCAACAGGCGCTGGTTCATCTCCGCCATCAGCGCGCCCGCGGGCATTGCCACGAACCGCGCCTGCGCGCACGGTCCGCCGAGGCTGCGATGCCCGAGCGGTGGATACTTGCAGGCATCCACCACCGCGCGCGCTTCCTCGGCCGTATCGATATGCGGGATCACCACGCCCATCGCGCCGTTGTCGAGCACGCGCGGCGCCTGATCGAGTGCGCCCTTGCACACACGCACGATCGGCGTCACCCGCGTCGGCAGCGCCGCGATCGCGATCTGGGTCGCCTGGTCCTCGCTGAAACCGCCATGCTCGGCATCGATGAACAGCCAGTCGAACCCGGCCGCCTCCGCCAGCATCCCCGTCGCTGCCGTGCGCAGGTGATGCACGCCGAGCCCAAGCGCGACACCGCCGGCCTTGATGCGCGCCAGCGCATGGTTCTCGATCATCCGGACGCAACCTCCCTGTTCGGTGGACGCCCGAGCGCACCACGCGCGCGGCGCGCGGTCAATGGAACGGCAGCCGATACCACTAGCCGATGACGATCGCGTTCACCCCGTCGCCGACGCCGTTGATGGCGCCGAAGATCCCACTGCGCTGATGATTGCGCAGCGTCAGCTCGTGCGGTCGCCGATACGGCAAGGAGACGGTGAGCGCGGGCGCCTACGGCGCGCGATCCAGGGCGATCGAAACACCGACCACTGGTGCGTGGCCGGTCCGTGTCGGTGTGGCGCCCTCGGCGCAACAGATGGCGGCCAGCGCCGCAAACGACTGGCGCAGGGCCGGGCGCCGCGGGCCACACCGCACCGATACCGACCGCACCGATACCGTCCGTGACGCTGGAGAACCTCGATCCGGGAGCCATCGGGATCGGTCAGGAAGAAGAACCGGGCCATCGGCGCGCCATCGCGGTGGAACTCCTTGATGGATTCGGGCGCGACCCCGCCCGCCGCGAGCCGCGCATGCCCGGCGTCGAGATCGTCAACAGCCACGGCCACGTGTGCGTAGCCGTTGCCGAG
>CALKJX010000209.1 GCA_937995555.1 uncultured Elioraea sp. | reverse complement strand
ACGTCATGCCGTCGGCCTTGCTCCCAGGTTGCATCCGGCACGCCCTCCCGCGCGTAGCCTGAAGGGTGCCGCGCGGTGACGAAAGCACGCCACGTGCCGGACGCAAAGGTGGACAGCGCTGCACCGATCGTCTTGCACGTGAACCGAAGGACCCGGATGGCGGACGCGACGCCAGCGACACCGGACCTGGCGGAGACCCTGGCGGCGATCGCGCCCGGCGAGCGGGCGGCGCTGCGCGCGCGGCCGCGAACTGCCGAGCGACGACCCGGCGCTCGGCGATACCCCCGTGGAGGACGACCCCGTTGCGGCGCTGGACGCGACCGCCGACGCCGCACGGCTGCGCGCCTGCCTGGAGATCCTGGAGGACAAGAACCGCCGGTCGATCGTGCGCTCCTCCAGCCCCGCGCGCAGTTCCTCCAGCCGCCCGGCCGGTGCGCGCACGCGCAGGCCTCGGCGGTGGCGGAGCTGATCGAGGTTCCACTCGGCGAGCCGCACGCAGAGCAGCGTCGAGCGCGGGAAGGCACCGTTGAGCAGCAGGAAGTCGGCGACACTGTGCGGCGTCAGCCCGCGCGGTTGGGCGCGACGGAACGCGTGATAGCCGGCGGCGGCACGCAGCAGCGCGTGCCACTGCGACTGGTCGAGCGCGGAGCCGATATCGGCGCGGCTCGGCAGCAGCAGATGGTCCTTGATGTCGAGCAGGCGCGTGGTCTGGTCGGCACGCTCGATCTGCCGCCCGAGCTGGAGGACGAACCAGCCCTGGTCGCGGAAGAACGTGCCCTCGGTGATGCCGGTGTCGAGCTGTACGGCCTCCTTGATGCACACGCAGAGCCGCGAGAGCGGATCGGCCGCCGCCGCCTCCTCCGTCAGCGCCGTGATCCCGGCGTGGAACACGTTGAGCTGCTGCCACATCTCGGTCGAGATCAGCGGCCGCAGCGTGCGCGCGTTCTGCCGTGCCGCCACCACCGCGGCGGGAATCGAGGTCGGCTTGTCGCGATCGAGCAGGTAGAAGCGGCGCACCGCCTCCGGCGATGCCGCGCCGTAGCGCACCAAGAACGCCTCCTCGTCGGCGTTGATGCGCACCACGCTCTCCCAGGCCTGGGCGGCGCGGCCCGAGGCCTCGAAGGTCTGCGTCACATCGCTCACGCGCGCGATGTTCTCGATGCGCTCGAGCCGGCGCGCCATCCAGAACAGGCTCTCGGCGCAGCGGGCAAGCAGGGGCTGCTTCGGCATGGCGTTCATTCGTCCACCAGCACCAGGTGTCCTTCGACCCGCCGCCCTGGCTGGATTTCACCAACCGGCTGCCGGGCTTCAGCGCGACGCGCGAGAGCCCGCCCCGCAGCACCCAGGTGTCGCGCGCGGTGATCGCCTGGGGACGGAAATCCAGATGGCGCGGGCGCAGCCCGTCGGGCGTCAGCGTCGGGCCGACCGAGTGTCCGATCGCCGGCTGGCTGATCCGGTTCGCCGGATCGGCGATGAGCTTGGCACGTGCCGCCGCCAGCTCCTGCGCGTCGCCCGCGGCCCGATCATGGTGCCGTAGCCGCCCGATTCGCCGACCGGCTTCACGACCAGCCTGTCCAGATTCGCCGGGGTACAGGTGAGCCCCTCATGCTGGCGGCAGATCTGCGTCTCGACGTTCTGCAGGATGGCATCCTCGGCGAGGCAGCAGCGGATGATGCGCGGCATGCGGGCGCAGAGCGCCTTGTCGGCCGCCACCCCGGTGCCGACCGCGTTGGCGAGCGCGACGTTGCCCTTGCGCCCGGCCGCGATCAGGCCGGGCACACACAGCATCGAGTCCGGCCGGAACACGGTCGGGTCGAGGAAGGTGTCGTCGATGCGGCGGTAGATCGCGTGCACCGGGGCGAGCCCCGTGGCCGTGCACATGAACACGCGGTCGTTCTCGACCACCAGATCCGTGCCCTCGACCAGCGGCACGCCCATCTCGCGCGCGAGGAACACGTGCTCGAAATGGGCGCTGTCGTAGATACCGGACGAGAGCGGCACGACCTGCGGGTCATCGACGCTCGCGGGCGCGCTCTCGCACATCGCTTCCTGCAGGCGGATGCCGTAGCCGTCCACGGGGCGCAGCGCGATGCCGCGCATCCGATCGGGAAACGCGCGCAGCATCGCATGGCGGTTCCCGATCACGCAGCTCACGTCCGAGGGCGTGCGCGCATTGTCCTCCAACACGCGGAAGGTGCCGTCGGTGTCGCGCACGATGTCCGTGCCGCAGATGTGCACGCAGGTGTTGAAGGGCACCGGGAAGCCCTGCATCTCGGGCCGGTAGTTGGCATTGCCGAGCTACGAGATCGGCGAGCACCACGCCGTTCTTAGGATGCGCTGGGCGTTGTAGACGTCGTGCAGGAACAGGTTCAGCGCGGCGACCCGCTGCTTCACGCCGGCCTCCAGCGTGCGCCACTCGCCGACGGTCAGCACGCGCGGGATCAGGTCGAAGGGCAGGATGCGGTCGATCGCGGTCGCGTCGGAATAGACCGTGGAGATGATGCCGAGATTGAACAGGTCACGCTCGGCCGCGGCGGCGCGGCGGCGGAGTTCCTCGACCGGCAGGGCGGCCAGCCGGGCGACGACGGCATCAAGCACGTCGGCGTAGCCTGAACGCGGCGTGATCAGTTCGCGGAAGAACGGGGCGGCATCACAACCGGCCAGGGACGGGCGCTGATCCGTCTCGCCGAACCTCGCCGCCGACTGCCTCCCCATCCATGCGCGCCCCCGTCGTCGCGACGTGCACGGCGTCTCTCCCTGTGGCAATCCCATGCCCGCACGCGCCCGCGAGGGAAGGCCGCGGCGCTTGATCATGCTGGTCGATTCGCCGATAAGCCTGAGGATGCGTTCCCATTCGCCGCGCCGAGTCGCGCGGCCTGTCGGCGGAGGACTCCCGTGCGCTCGCTTCTCTTGAACGCAGCCGCCGTCGTCGCGGTCGGCCTCACCGCTTCCAGCGCGCTTGCCCAGTCCTGCGCCAATGCGCGCGAGAAGGCGGCCTTCGACCTGCGCGCGTTGCAGACGCATCTGATGGTCGGCGCGCTCTCCTGCGGCATGCATGACCGCTACAACGCCTTCGTCACCCGGTTCCAGTCCGACCTCGCCGGGGCCCACCGGAACCTGACGGGCTACTTCAACCGCGTGCACGGCCGCAGCGCGCAGCGGGATCTGAACCAGTACATCACCGCCCTCGCCAACGCGCAGTCGCAGGAGGGCATCCGCCTCGGCAGCCATTTCTGCGGCAGGATCGGCCCGCTGTTCGACCAGGTGATGAGCGGCGGCAAGGCCGAGCTCGCCACCCTCTCGGCCGCGGCGAGCCTGCCCCAGGCCTATCCGGTGCGGCCCTGCGACGTCCGTACCGCTGGGACGCCGGCCAACACCAGCACACGCCAGCGCTGATCTTCGCGGCGCGGTCGTCTCCGCGCCTCCCGGCTCAACCCATCCCCAGGCCTGACCTGCTGCTTCCCCCATGTTGCGGCGGCCGTGGGTGCACGCGATCGCGCGTAAATCGCTTGGCTCGACATCATCGGATCGGTCCCGGCGGCCGGGTGCACGCAAGAAAAGGGGCGCCCGCAGGCGCCCCTTTCCGCCAAGCCGATCCTGATAGGATCAGCGGAGCACGATCTCCACGCGCCGGTTCTGCGGCTCACGGACATTCGGGCCGGTCGGCACGAGCGGCTGACTGAAGCCGCGGCCGGTAATGACCATCTGGCTGCGCGGAATGCCACGGCGCTCGAGTTCCGCGGCCACCGCGTTCGCACGCCGGATCGACAGCGCCTGGTTGTAGGCGGCCGAGCCGACGGTGTCGGTGTGCCCCGTCACCTCGATGCGGGTGGACTGCACCCGCGGCGCGTTGGTCGCCGCCTCGGCGATGATCTCGCGCGCCCGATCCGTCAGCGCCGAGCTGTCGAAGTCGAAGAACACGAGGTAGGTGCGGGCCGGCGCGGGAGCGGCCGCCGGAGCCGGCGCAGGCGGCGGCGGCGGCGTGACACCGAAGGCGTAGCGCAGACCAATCAGGAAGGTGTGGTTGTAGTTGTCGGCCTTGTAGGAGTTGATGCCCGTCGCAGCCCGTACCGCTGGCGACAAGCTGAAGCGATTCTCAAGGGTTCCGAAAAAGCGGTACTCGGCGTTGATCGCCAAGCCGGGGACACCGGCGATCGGCACGCTCAGACCGGCGATGCCCTGGAAGGCGAAGTTGTTGTCATCATCGTCAGCGAGCGTTATCCCACCCGCACGGACGCCGTCATGGTTCGTCCATGCCCAGCCGGCGCCGGCGCCGAGATACGGGTAGAGGAACCCGAGGCCGAGGTCGAAATCGACCAGGGCATTCACCATCGCGCCGTAGGTCTCCTGGCGCCCGCCGGGGGATGCCAGTCGCGTGCCGCCGACCGTCAGGCGGTCGACGTCGTTGTTGCGGTAGTTGCCCTCGAGCTCGACCCTGAGGCCGATGCCCGGCGCGACCTGGCCGAAGCCCCAGCCGATCCGGCCGATCACCGCCCAGCCGCCGTCGAACGTCGCCTTGTTCGTGCCCGGCACGGACGGCGAGAACTTCAGGTCGGTATCCTGGACGATGTTGTAGCCGCCCATCAGGCCGATATAGAGGCCGTCGACCGGCTGGGCGCTGACGGCGGCGGGCAGCACGCCCATCGTCGCGGCCAGAAG